>NZ_JBQJIK010000030.1:0-85570 GCF_052078665.1 Inquilinus sp. CA228
CCGGTGGAGTTCGACGCCACCCATGGCCGCATCGACTCCGCCGTCGCCGCCGGCCAGGTCCAGGGGCTGCGCATCGACCACATCGACGGGCTGGCCGACCCGGCCGGCTATCTGGCCCGGCTGCGCCAGGCGGTCGACGCCGTCCGGCCCGGGGCCGTCCGGCCCGGGCCCTTCACCATCTGGGTCGAGAAGATCCTGGCCGAGGGCGAGGACCTGCCGGCGGGCTGGCCGGCCGAGGGCACCACCGGCTACGAGATCGCCAACGCGATCCACGGGCTGCAGGTCGATCCCGCCGCCGCCGGCCCGATCCGCGCCGCCTATGCCCGCTTCACCGGCGACCACGGCAGCATGGCCGACACCATCCGCCGCTGCCGCCGCGCCGTGATCGAGGGCAACCTGGCCGCGCCCTTCGAGGCGCTGGTCGACGCCGTCGACCGCCTGGCCTATGCCGGTTGGGAGGAGCGCGACCTGACCCGTGCCGCGCTGCGCGAGGCCCTGGCTACGGTGATCGAGCATCTCTCCGCCTATCGCGGCTATCCGGGCGGCGCGACCTTCGGCCTCGCCGCCGCGATCGCCCGGGCCCGCGACACCGTGCCCGGGCCGGCGCTCGACTTCGTGGCGAAGCTCCTCTCCGGCCGCGCCCCCGGCGCCGAGGCGGCCCTGATCCTGCAGCGCTTCCAGCAGCTGACCGGCGCGGTCGCGGCCAAGGCGGTGGAGGACGCGGCCTTCTACCGCCACCTGCCGCTCGCCTCGCTGAACGAGGTCGGCGGCTGGCCGGAGCGGTTCGGGATCGAGCCCGACGACTTTCACGCCGTCTTCGCCCGCCGCCGGCGCGACGCACCGGATGCGCTGTCGTCGCTGTCGACCCATGACCACAAGCGCGGCGCCGATGTCCGCGCCCGCCTCGCGGCGCTGACCGAGCTGGCGCCGGAGTGGCAGTCCGGCCTCGCCGCCTGGTCGACCCTGCTGGCCCCCCATCGCGGCGGCGGCAACGACCGCCCGGTGCCGAGCCGCCGGCACGAGCACATGTTCCTCCAGACCGTGATCGGCACCTGGCCCGCCGGCGGCCCGGATTCCGCCTATGCCGACCGGATCACGGCCTATCTGCTGAAGGCGGCGCGCGAGGGCAAGGACGAGACCAACTGGACCGACCCGGACCAGGCCTATGAGGCCGGGCTGGAGCGCTTCGTCCGCGCCGCGCTGGCCGGCCCCTTCGCGGCCGCAATCGCGCCCTTCGCCGAGCGCGTCGCCCGCATCGGCGCGGTCAACGGCCTGGCCCAGCTGGCGCTACAGATGACCCTGCCTGGCGTGCCCGACCTGTACCAGGGCACCGAGGAATGGGACCTGTCGCTGGTCGACCCCGACAACCGCCGCCCGGTCGAGTGGGACCGGCTGGCGCGGCAGCTCGACGCGATCGCCGACGCCAATCCGGTGGAGCTGGCCGCGGCCTGGCCGGACGGGCGGATCAAGCACTGGCTGGCGGCGCGGCTGCTGCGCCTGCGCCGCGACGACCCGGCCCTGTTCGCCCGCGGCGATTACGCGCCGGTGCCGGTGCAAGGGCCGGCGGCGGCACATGTCGTGGCCTGGCGCCGGTCGCTGGACGACCGGCACCTGGTCGTCGCCGTGCCGCGGCTGGTGGCCGGCAAGCTGAACGGGGCGCTGGGCTTGACCGGCTTCGACGGCACGGCGCTGAATCTTCCGGATGGGATCGATGGTGGGGGTGACGTGCGGGGGAATGGGGGCAGCCGGGCCGATCTCGGCCCTGTCTTCGGCCGGCTGCCGGTGTTCCTGCATCAGCTTGGAGGTCGCGATGGTCAATAGGGTGTTGCGCCTGATCTCGAACCCCGCCCTGCAAAGCGGGCTGCCCCTGCCCCGCCCCCTCTCCCCCGACGAGCCGCAGCGCGAGCATTTCGAGCGGCTGGGCCTGTCGGTCGCGGCCGCCGGCCCGGACCGGGCCGAGCTGACCGGCTGCTTCGCCGGGCGGGTCGACATCCGCGCCGTCGCCCGCCCGCCGGAGGATGACGAGGAGCCGGCCCCGCTGGTCTGGGACGTGCTCGGCCATTGGCGCAAGCGGCGGCTGCTGTGCCTGCACCCGACCGATCTCGACGAATGGCTCGGCCTGCGCCCGGTCGACGCCTTCGCCCTGCTGCGCGGCCTGCGGAACGATGCGCTGGCCGAGGCGTTGGGACCTACGGCGGCCACCGATGTGTTCGACTGGCGCGGCCACCGGGTGCTCAACCCCTTCCGCGATCGCTTCGGCAACGAGACCAGCCCGGCGTGCGAATACGGGGCGGATTACCGGCTGTGGCGGGCCCGCTGGCGCGAGGCGCTTTGACAGTTGCAGGCGGGGCCGGCTCAGCCGGCCCGGAGGGAAAGAAGCGGATGAAGCGGGTAAGGCCGGCGGCCGTGCGGGTGCTGGAGGGTCAGCCCTTCCCGCTCGGCGCCACCTGGGACGGGTTGGGCGTGAACTTCGCCCTGTTCTCGGCCAATGCCACCAAGGTCGAGCTGTGCCTGTTCGACGACGAGGGCAAGCGCGAGCTCGCCCGGGTCGAGCTGCCGGAATACACCGACGAGGTCTGGCACGGCTATCTGCCCGACGCCCGTCCCGGCAGCATCTACGGCTATCGCGTGCACGGCCCCTATGAGCCCGCCGCCGGCCATCGCTTCAACCCGAACAAGCTGCTGCTCGACCCCTATGCCAAGCGGCTGGTCGGCAACCTCTCCTGGGACGACGCGCTGTTCGGCTACACCATCGGCGCCCCGGAGGAGGATCTGTCCTTCGACACCCGCGACAGCGCCCCCTTCGTGCCGAAATGCCGGGTGGTGGACCCTGCCTTCACCTGGGGCCGCTCGCGCCCGCCCGCCATCGGCTGGGACCGCAGCGTGGTCTATGAGCTGCATGTCCGCGGCTACACCATGCGCCACCCCTCGGTGCCGCGGCGCCAGCGCGGCACCTTCGCCGGGCTCGGCCACCCCGAGGTGGTCGGCCATCTGAAGACCCTCGGCGTCACCACGGTCGAGCTGATGCCGGTGCATGCCTTCATCCCCGACCGCCACCTGCTGGACCGCGGCCTGACCAATTTCTGGGGCTACAACACAATCGGCTTCTTCGCCCCGCACCCCGCCTACGCCGCCACCGGCGAGACCGCGGAGTTCAAGGAGATGGTGGCGCGGCTGCACGATGCCGGGCTCGAGGTGATCCTCGACGTGGTCTACAACCACACCGCCGAGGGCAATGAGCGCGGCCCCACCCTGTCGCTCAAGGGCATCGACAACGCCAACTACTACCGGCTGATGCCGGACGACAAGCGCTACTACATCAACGACACCGGCACCGGGAACACGCTGAACCTGAGCCACCAGCGGGTGCTGCAGATGGTGACCGACAGCCTGCGCTACTGGGTCACCGAGATGGGGGTGGACGGCTTCCGCTTCGACCTCGCCACCATCCTCGGCCGCGAGGCGCACGGCTTCGACGAGGGCGGCGGCTTCCTCGACAGCTGCCGCCAGGACCCGGTGCTGGAGGGCGTCACGCTGGTCGCCGAGCCCTGGGACCTCGGCCCCGGCGGCTACCAGGTCGGCGGCTTCCCGCCCGGCTGGGCGGAGTGGAACGACCGCTTCCGCAACACCGCCCGCGCCTTCTGGAAGGGCGACGAGGGCCAGGTGGCCGACCTCGCCTCCCGCCTCGCCGCCTCGGGCGACCTGTTCAACCGCCGCGGCCGCCGGCCCTGGGCCAGCGTCAACTTCGTCACCGCCCATGACGGCTTCACGCTGAACGACCTCGTCTCCTACAACGACCGGCACAATGAGGCCAACGGCGAGGACAACCGCGACGGCCATGCCGACAACCTGTCCTGGAACCACGGCGCCGAGGGCCCGACCGACGACCCGGCCATCCGGACCTTGCGCGAGCGGCAGAAGCGCAACCTGCTGGCCACGCTGCTGCTGTCCCAGGGCACGCCGATGCTGCTGGGCGGCGACGAGTTCGGCCGCACCCAGCAGGGTAACAACAACGCCTATTGCCAGGACAACGAGATCGGCTGGGTGGATTGGGAGGCGATCGGCGAGGACGGCCGCCGGCTGATCCAGTTCACCCGCCGGCTGATCGGGCTGCGCCAGCGCTTCCCAGTGCTGCGCCGCACCCGCTTCCTGACCGGCCTCTACAACGAGGAGCTGGACGTCAAGGACGTGGCCTGGCTGCGCCCCGACGGGAAGGAGATGGAGAATGGCGACTGGACCAATTCCCAGACCCGCTGCCTGGGCATGCTGATCGACGGCCGCGCCCAGCCCACCGGCATCCGCCGCCGCGGCTCGGAGGCGACGCTCATGCTCCTCTTGAACGCCCACCACGAGCCGGTGCCCTTCCTGCTACCGGAGGTCCCCGACGGCGCCTTCTGGACCGCCCTGGTCGACACGGCAGAGCCTGACGCGGCGCCGCGGGGGCACCTGCCGGCGGGGGAGACCTTCGCGCTGCAGGGCCGGGCGGTGGTGCTGCTGTCGGCGCAGACGGGGGTGTGAGGCGCATGAATCGCTCCCTGTCTCGCCGCTTGTATACAAACAGCGCAAGATTGGAGGCGCAAATTGCATTGGGAAGTTTTGCGAAGGGCAGGATATGATTGGTGCCTGCCCTGGTTCACGCTGATAGTCCGATGAAAGGCGGCGCGCGATGTCAAGGAAGGATCAACACGTAGTACCCAATGGTGAAGGATGGAGCGTGAGAAGCGCCGGTGCATCTCGCGCCTCAGGCACCTACAAGACGCAAGAGGAGGCCATTAAGAGGGCTCGAGATTTGGCCAAGAATCAGAAAAGTGAACTTTATGTTCATGGTCGAGATGGACGAATCAGGGAACGAAGCTCCTTTGGTCGAGATACCTATCCACCAAAAGGATAGAAATTGTCCAATTTTTCCTTTTCAAAAAGTGTTTTTATCAATTGTCCTTTTGACAAAGATTATGAACCAATCTTGCAGGCAATCGCATTTTGCGCCATCTATCTTGGCTTCTCCCCCAGGCTAGCGACCGAAAGTGGCGATTCTGGGACGATTAGGCTCAATAAGATTATCGGTCTTATCGAGAACTCGCAATATTCAATACACGACTTGAGCAGATGCCAAGCGACCAAGGAAGGCGAACACTTTAGATTAAACATGCCATTTGAATTAGGAATAGATTACGGCTGTCGCCAATATTGTAGAAATGGACGAGAAAATAAGAAAATCCTTATTCTTGAAGAACAGCCATATCGATACCAAGCAGCAATTTCTGATCTTGCCGGCTGCGATATTCAGGCACATGCGGGAGACTATCAAAAAGCCATACGGGCGGTTCGAAATTGGTTCGTTACGGAAACCGGCATAAACGCGGAGGGCGCTAGCCGGATCCTCGGACGTTATATCGATTTTCAGGCATGGTATTATGAAAGGCAACTCTCCGCCGGCTTTTCACACGCAGATATACAAGATTATCCTACAAAGGAGCTTTTGGATGCGATGAAGATTTGGGTATCTAATGGCATGCCTGTTTAATTCTCCGGACACCGGAGCCGGTTTGCGCTCCCAAGCCTATGCGGTTGGTTACTCCGAGCGAAAATGAGGTCATAAAGAATAGATTTAAAATATACATAGGAATTACAAGATGTCGATACGAATGACTCACTTAAGAAAGGCTCTTAAATTATTGGAGGCACCCAAAAATATTAAAATCTCTACCCTGCGAGACGACATAAGACAGGATAACAGAAAAAGTGGGTCTTCGGGCGGGGATTTTCACGGACCATTTTGGTCGGATGCGAAGAAGCATGCGTCAGGCGAAGTCGATCTAAAAACAGAAGGAGCGCATCGCGTCTCCAAAAACGACGTGAGAAAAAGGCTCTACCCAATATTAATAGAGGGCTTCTTGAAGTGGTGGAACGAAAAACGTCGATGGAGAAACGAACCATTCAATATCGTTAAAGGCGATATAAAAGGAAGGCATTCCATCACACAACTAAAAACTACGATCAAGGTCGAAAATATTCTAGCCTTCCAGATATCTGATGATACGTTTCGGATTATATATCCTTATTTTAGCGAAAAACCGATACTTTCCTCAGAGGGAGCGCGAATTGGCTTGTGGCTCATGCATCAAGCGCTAAGCAGCTATAAAATAGAAGATATGAGAATACTAGATATACTACGAAGCCAATCTTTCTCCGTTCAATATTTCCCCTTACTGGGAAATGAGGAAGATATATTTTTGAGAAGATACAAAGAGATATTGGATGAATGGGAGGAACTAAAAAAGCAATACTAATTTTGTCGGTCGAACTTGAGGTGACAATAAGGAAGACGCGGTCGGCGGCCATCACCTCGGGCTCGGCCAGCACCGCCTCGAGCGCCGGCAGGACGCCGTGGATATCGGCGAGGACAGCGATCCGTTCCGGCATGGCTCCCCCAGGGGGTCGAGGGATCGATCGGCGCCATCTCGGCATCGAATCCTGGCACCGGTTCCGGCATCATAGCGCGCCCTCGCCCCAGCGCACGGCTTCGATCAGCCTCGGAAGGACCGCCCCATGCCCTCCCTCCTCCCCGCCGAGCTCGCCTGGTACGTCACCGGGCGCTTTTACCAGGCCGAGCCGGACGGCCCGGTGGCGGATTACGGCTATTTCCTGCACCTGCCCTTCCTCGACGTACCGCTGTTCGACGGCCCGCGCGGCGAGGCCACCGCGCATTTCACCTTCGCCGCCAGGCCGTTCCAGGCGAAGGGCGTCGACAATGGCGCGCTGAAGCTCGGGGTCGATCCGGTCGGGGAGTTCTCGATCTACCTGCAGCGCCCGCCGGCCGGGACCTTCGACGACCCGGCCTCCTTCGCCCGGGGCGACTGCATCGCCACCTTCCGCCGCGCCAGCCTGGTGGTCGGCACCACGGTCACCCAGCCCGATGGAACGACGGCGGTGTCGCTGGTCGGCACCAACGTGTTCTCCGCCCGCCTGGTCGAGAGCCGGCCCTTCGACTTCGCCGGCGGCCGCCACGACGTCGCCGAGCATCTCGGCCGGGGCGTCACCCAGTTCGGCACCGCCGCCGGCGCGCCGATCTCGCCGACGCCGACGGGCTTCACGGCGGTGGTGCCCTTCACCGGCTCGGCCATCGCGCTGGGCCGGTAGGTGCCGGATCTCCTGGCGCGCCTGCTCCAGCGCGTCGCGCCCGGCGCCCGCCTGCTGGTGGCCCGACCCCTGGCCGGCGGCGTCTCGGCCCAGGTGACGGCGCTGGAGATCGCGCCTCCGGACGGCCGGACCCTGGTGCTGCGCCGGCACGGCGCCGCCGACCTGGCGCGCGACCCGGAGATCGCGGCGCATGAGTTCCGGCTGCTGCAGCTGCTGCAGGCGGCCGGCGTGCCCGCGCCCTTGCCGCTGCACCTGGACACGAGCGGCACCATCCTGCCCACGCCCTGGCTGTTGCAGAGCTTCGTCGACGGCGACACCGAAGACGTGCCGGCCGATCCCGACGAGCACATGCGCCAGCTGGCCGGGGCGCTGGCCGCGATCCACCGCGTGCCGGCGGCCGACCTGGCGTTCCTGCCGCTCCAGGAGGAGCAGGCGGCGGCGCTGATCGCGGAGCATCGGCCCAAGCCGGACGAGACCCTGGCCGAATCCCGCCTGCGCGCCGCCCTGGTGGCTGCCTGGCCCCCGCCCCGCCGCAACCCGCCGGTGCTGCTGCATGGCGACTTTTGGCCCGGCAACCTGCTGTGGCGCGGCGGCCGGCTGCAGGCCGTGGTCGACTGGGAGGACGCCGCCCTCGGCGACCCGCTGGCCGACTTGGCCAATGCCCGGCTGGAGCTGTTCATCGCCCTCGACGCGGACGCCATGGCCGCCCTCACCCGCCACTATCTCGCCCTGTCCGCGATCGACACGGCCGCCCTGCCCCTCTGGGACCTGTGGGCGGCGCTGCGCCCGATCGTCGACCTGCCCGGCTGGGGCCTGGATCCCGCGGCGGAGCACCGCCTGCGCACCCGCCACCGCGCCTTCACCGGCCGGGCCCTGGCGGAGGTCGGCAGCTAGCGGTGCCGACCGCTCCGCTATCCGTGAGACAGCTCCGCCGAGATGCCGGGCATCCTCTCCCGCCCGCAACCGGACGGTGACTCCAGATGGCCTACACGACCATCGGCACATAGCTCAGGAGCACCAGAGCCATGCTGGCCGCCGATACAACCACCATGAACACGGAATAGCGGTGAACGAATTTTCTCGAGAGCTTGTAGGCGGCCGCCACGTCGTCCGCCTCCCTGTACAAGCTGACGGACAGCACGAGCAGTCCGACTGCCCCCAGGAATTCGATCACCGACGCCGCTGGGTCGACGAACAGGAAGAAGAGCCAGTCCGGGAGCACGGACAAATCCTTCGCCGTCCTCAGCACAAAACCGGATACCGCGAATACGAAAAATCCCGGAAAGGCAACCTTTTTAAAGAACGAGAATTTCTGCATCTTCTCCTCGCCTTCACAAATACGCGGCTGAAAATTCATCCCCAAAGCAGATCGGTGAAACGTCGCGTGTCCTGGCCTGCCCATTCGGCCCCCGCGGCACGCATTCCCCGGGGCGACGCCGAAAATCCTACCATCTCCGAGAGCACGCCAGCCATTCTGATCGAGATCACCTCTGTCTGGTCACGCACCCCTGACCAGGCGCGAAGTCGACGCATTCGATTGACGCAGTCCGCATCCGATGATGCAATCGCGGGTAGGGCAGAGTTGCGTTTTCATGGACGATTTTCGATAGGGATTGTCCGGCCGGCACGTAGAGCCGCCCCGGAGCCTACGCGACGGCGAGGAGATCACGGATGAGACTCCCCATTCGCTCGAGCTACTATCAGTTGGGCGCGGCCACCGCGCTCCTGATCAGCTTCCTATTTTTGAACTATCAGAAATTCAATCTTCCGGCATTTCTTCCGTTCGCTCCACCGATGGATGAAAAGGAAACCACTTCGTTATTCGGGATATTCCTTTTTGTAAGCCTATTTTTTTCACAATTGGCAATAAAATTATCATAAATAACAGTAAATATCATGAATATTCTTCAGTATATCAGAAATATATTTCGAGAGTATCGCTCATAATACTTGGATTTATTTTAATACTCATGTTAATATTTCCTTTCTGACATTTCGTGATCATGAGGCGCTCTACAGCATGGGCACGACCTCTCGGAGGTTCCAGCGTGCGTCCAGGATGGCGTTACCGATCTTCATTCATCTGCACCCATTAGGCACGAAGTCGCATCATCCCATTGACGTGCCCGGCAGCCGATGATGCAATCACGGGTAGAGCAGGACTGCGTTTGCATGAGCAATTTTCGATAGTGCGGGTTGCTGGGGCCGGCGTGCCCTGCACTCGCGCAATCGCCAGGAGATTGTGCGATGGACACCACCTTCAGCCGATACCGGCTCGGCTCGATCATCGCGCTCATCCCCTATCTATTTTTCATATTCTATCCACAACTCACTCTTCCCGAATGGTTTCCGTTCACCAAGCCGGACCTTGGATTTGGCCTTGTCGCAGCGCTGGCCATCTTCTTTCTCACGCTAAGCGTGTATCTTTCGTTCAGGCATCGCCAATTGACCCGGCCAATGCCGATCAATCCCAAGCAGATACTCAAATCCCTGCTTCTCATTTTGGCCGCTTTCCCTGTCATGATTGCCATGATGATTGTGATATTTGCACTCGTGCTCTGAGCGCACGCCCGGCTCGGCCGGCGAGCCGCCGGAGCGGCGCAGCAACCCGAGGACCACATGCAGGAGATCCCGATCCGGAGCTTTGCCGTCTCCGTCGTCGTCATCCGGCGCACCGAGCCGGGCGCCGAGGTGCTGCTGCTGCGCCGCACCCGGTCGCTGGCCGGGGAGTGGTGCCAGATCGCCGGCGCCATCGAGCCCGGCGAGACCGCCTGGCAGGCGGCGCTGCGCGAGACCCGGGAGGAGACCGGGCTGGTGGTGCAACAGCTGTATTCCGCCGATATCTGCGAGCAGTTCTACGAGGCGGAGCGCGACGCCATCAGCCTGCTGCCTGTCTTCGTCGGCATCGCGGCGCCGGACGCCGAAATCCGGCTGAACCCGGAGCACAGCGCGTTCCGCTGGGTCGGCTTCGACGAGGCGGCCGGGATGGTGCCCTTCGCCGGCCAGCGCCATGTCCTGCGCCATGTCGAGCGGGAGTTCGTGGACCGGGAGCCGAGCCGCTGGCTCCTGATCCATCCGCGCGGCTAGGCTGGGTTCCCCGCAGTTGTAGGTTGGGTTCGCGTGAGCGAACCCAACATCGCGCAGCCCGAACCAGTGTTGGGTTCGCATCCGCGAACCCAACCTACGCGCTCGCCACCTGCCGCCGCAGCAGCCCGTTCTTCGGGGCGAACAGGAAGGCCAGGGCGAACAGCAGGGCCTGGACCACCACGATCGACGGGCCGGTGGCGCCGTCGAGCCAGAAGCTGAGCAGGGTGCCGAGCACGCTCGACAGCACCGCGGAGGCGACCGCCGCCACCATCACCCGGCCGAAGCGATCGGCCAGCAGCAGGCCGATGCAACCCGGCGTCACCAGCATCGCCATCACCAGCACCACGCCGACCGCCTGCAGCGCCGCGACGATGGTGGCGGCCACCAGCAGCAGCAGGATCAGCTCCAGCCGCCGCGGCGAGATCCCCATCACCCGGGCCTGGCCGGGGTCGAAGCAGAACAGGATCAGGTCCTTGCGCAGCAGCAGCACCGCCGCGAGCGTGACCGAGCCGACCGCGAGCGTCTGGATCTTGTCCGCCGGCTCGATGCCCAGCAGGTTGCCGAACAGCACATGCATGAAGTGGATGTCGCTCGGCGTCGCCACCAGCAGCACCATGCCGAGCGCCAGGAAGCCGGTGAAGGCGATGCCGAGCACGGCGTCGCTCTTGACCCGGCAGCGCGCCTCGATCGCGCCGGCCGACAGCACGCAGGCCATGCCGCTGGCGACGGCGCCGAGCGACATCGGCAGCCCGGCGACATAGGCCAGGATGATGCCGGGCAGCACCGCGTGCGAGACCGCGTCGCCGACCAGGGCCCAGCCCTTCAGCACGACGAAGCAGGACAGCACGGCGCAGACCGTGCCGACGAAGGCGGCGATCAGCATCGCCTCGACCATGAAGCCGTGCCGCAGCGGCTCGGCGGCGGCTTCGAGCAGGGACAGCAGCGCGGTCATCGAGGCCTTCCTGCGGCCTGGCGCCCCCGCGGAAGAGCGCGTCTCTCCCCGGCGCCGAAGTTTTCATCCTCCCCCTCCCCTTGCGGGAGGGGGTAGGGGGAGGGGTTTGGTGCCGCCGGGACCGATATCAAACGATCGGCGCGACCGTAGAACGATCCCGGATGACCAAGACCGGCTCCCTTCGATCGACACCCCCTCCCCCTACCCCCTCCCGCGGGGGGAGGGGGAGGATTGATTGGTTCGGGCCGGCTGGGCGATCGGGTTTGAAAACCGCTCATGCCTGTGCCTTTCGCAGCAGCCCGTGCTTCGGCGCCAGGGCCAGGGCCAGCAGGAACAGGCCGGTCTGGGCCAGCACGATCAGCCCGCCGGTCGACCCGTCGAGGAAATAGCTGGCATAGGCGCCGGCCATCGCCGTCACCGCCCCCATCACCGCGGCCAGGACCAGCATGCGCGGGAACCGGTCGGTCAGCAGAAAGGCGGTGGCGCCGGGCGTGATCAGCATGGCGACCACCAGCAGCGCGCCGACCGCCTGCAGCGCCGCCACCGCGGTCAGCGACAGCAGGCCCAGCAGCAGCAGGTGCAGCCGCCCGGTCGGCAGGCCGATGGCGCGGGCGTGCTGGGCATCGAAGCAGTACAGCAGCAGATCCTTCCACTTCACCGCCACCACCAGCAGGCAGCCGGCGCCGACGGCGAAGAGCTGCCACAGATCGGCATCGGCGATGCCCAGCAGGTTGCCGAACAGGATCGTGGTCAGCCTGAGGTTGCTGGGATACAGCGAGATCAGCAGCAGGCCGAGGGCGAAGAAGGCGGTGAAGACGACGCCGATCACCGCGTCGCTGCGCAGCTTGGTGGCGCGCTCGATGGCGCCGATGCCGAGCACCGCGAAGAGGCCGGACAGCACGGCGCCGAGCAGGAAGGGCGCGCCGGCCAGATAGGCGATGGCGACGCCCGGCACCACGGCGTGGGACAGCGCGTCGCCCAGCAGCGACCAGCCCTTCAGCGTGACGAAGCAGGACAGCACGGCGCAGACCGCCCCGACCGCGCCGCCGCCGAGGATGGCCTTGACCATGAACTGGTAGCCGAAGGGTTCGGCCAGCAGGTCGAGCAGCCCGCTCATCCCGCCGCCCGCAGCCGGGGCTCGGCGTCGTTCAGCCCGGTCAGGCCGAAGGGCAGCTGGTGCAGCGCGCCGCCGAAGGTGCGGGCCAGGTTGTCGGCGGTGAACACCGCCTCGACCGGGCCGAAGGCGACCAGGCTGCGATTGATCAGCGCCGCCTGGTCGCAGAACTCCGGCACGCTCGCCAGGTTGTGGGTCGACACCAGGATCAGGTGGCCGGCGTCGCGCAGCCCGGCCAGGATGCCGGTGATCGCCCGCTCGGTCTTGACGTCGACGCCGGTGAAGGGCTCGTCCAGCAGGATGATCCGCGCCTCCTGCGCCAGCGCCCGGGCCAGGAACACCCGCTTGCGCTGGCCGCCGGACAGCTCGCCGATCTGGCGGCCGGCGAAATCCTGCATGCCCACCCGCTCCAGGCTGGCCGATACCGCCGCGCGGTCGGCCGCCGACGGGATGCGCAGGAAGCCCATCCGCCCCTGCCGGCCCATCATCACCACGTCGCGGACCGAGACCGGGAAGCTCCAGTCGACCTCCTCGGTCTGCGGCACATAGGCGACGATGTTGGCCTTCTGCGCCCAGGCCACCGGCCGGCCGCAGATCGAGACCGAGCCGGCGGCCGGCGTCACGAAGCCCATGATCGCCTTGAACAGGGTCGACTTGCCGCTGCCGTTCATGCCGATCAGGCCGCAGATGCTGGGCCGGTCGAGCGTCAGCGACACGTCGCTCAGCGCGACATTGCCGGCGCGGTAGCGGACGGTGATGCCCGACACCGAGATCGAAGGAGCCTCACTGGCCGACATTGAACCCGTCCTGGATCAGCCTGGCGTTGTAGCGCAGCATGGCGAGGTAGGTCGGCGCCGGCCCGTCCTCGGTGGTCAGGCTGTCGACATACAGCGTGCCGCCGAAGCGGGCGCCGGTCTCCTGCGCCACCTGCCGCATCGCCTTGTCGTTGACCGTGCTCTCGCAGAACACCACCGGCACATGGTCGCTGCGCACCGTGTCGATCACCCTGCGGATCTGCTGCGGCGTGCCCTCCTCATCGGCGTTGACGGCCCAGAGATAGCCCTCGGTCAACCCGTAGTCGCGGGCGAGGTACGAGAACGCGCCCTCACAGCTGACCAGCTTGCGCTGGTCGGCCGGGATCTTGGCCAGCGCCTCGCGGATCGGCGCGTCCAGCGCCTTCAGCTCGGCGGTGTAGGCGGCGGCGTTGCGGTCGTAGGTGGCGGCGTTGGCCGGGTCGACCGCCACCAGCGCCTTGCGGATGTTCTCGACATAGATCACCGCATTGGCCGGCGACATCCAGCTGTGCGGGTTCGGCTTGTCGGTGTAGGGGCCTTCGACGATCGAGACCGGCTGGATGCCGTCGGTCACCACCACGCTCGGCACGTCGCTGACGCCCTGGAAGAACTTCTCGAACCACCTCTCGAGGCCCAGGCCGTTCCACAGCACCAGGTCGGCGTCCTGCGCCTTGACCACGTCCAGCGGCGTCGGGTCGTAGTCGTGGATCTCCGCCCCCGGCTTGGTGATCGATTCGACGATCGCCGCGTCGCCGGCCACCTGCTGGGCCATGTCCTGCAGGATGGTGAAGGTGGTGACGATGCGCTTCGGCCGCGCCCCTTCCGCCCAGGCGCTCCCGGCCGTCAGCATCCCCGCCAGTGCCAGCACCGCCGCCAGCACGCTCCGAACTCTCACCATCAGCCTCTCCCGTCGCATCGCCATTGCCCGGGGAATGCTCGCATCGACGCAAATGTAGCTCAAGCTAAATTTTGAAATGCGAGCTTAATAGAGGCTCATGAGCTTCGTCTTGATGCCGCGGCTTTCACAAATCCGTCACCCGCCAGCGACCAGGCCCGCGCCCAGGATCAGCCGCACCAGGGCGGCCTGGCGATGCGTGCCGGTCTTCTCGAACACGCGCTGCAGATGGATGCGGACGGTGGAGACGGCGACCGCCAGCTCCTCGGCGATCGGCCGCAGCCCGGCGCCGCGCAGGGTCAGCAGCGCCACCCGCGCCTCCGCCGCGGTCAGGCCGTACAGGAGCTGCAGCGTCGCCGGCCGCGGCTCCGGCCCCGCCTCGGGGTCGAGGATCATCAGCAGCGCCGGCGCCGGGGGCCGGTCCGCCGGCCGCAGCACGGAGCCGAGCGGCGCCACCTGCACCGCATAGGACCGCGCGCCCGAGGGCCGGCTGACGGCAAGGCACCCCGGCACGGCCTGCGCGATCAGCCGCTGCAGCGCGGCGTCCTCGGCCGGCCGCCCCAGCCGCAGCATCCGTCCCGGGCCGATCGCCAGCCCGTCGCGGGCGCCGACGATGTCCTCCGCCGCGCCGTTCAGGAACAGGACGCGCCCGCCGGGCGCCACCAGCGCCACGCCATGGGCCAGCCGGTCCAGCACCGCGAGCACGTCGTCCCGCTCCAGGCCCGGTTCGTCGAGCAATGCCAGCATGTCGATGCCTCCAGGTCCCGCCGCCTAATGCGGCTGACGGAAATCCTGACCGGCCCCGGCTTACGGATCGCTTACGGCTGTGTGTCTCCCGGTGATCACCCTGAGATCGTCTGAGACTGCGCTGGCGTGAGTCGGCTGGCGGTGGTTTCGAGAACCGGAGCGCAGCGCACGTTTGGTGCGTGAGCACCGGAAGCGGAGAAACCGCCGTCAGACGGCCGCGCCAGTAGCAGTATCAGGCGGTCTCAGCGACGACCGCCGACCTCGTCGATGTGCAGCAGCATGTCGGCCGGGTCCTCGAAGACGCGGTAGGCGCCGGCGCGCTCCAACTCGTCCTGGCCGTAGCCGCCGGACAGGAAGCCGACGCCCAGCGCCCGCGCCCGCTGCGCCGCCAGCATGTCCCAGACGCTGTCGCCGACCACATGGGCGCGCTCGATCGGCACGCCCAGCTTCTCGGCCGCGGCCAGGAACAGGTCCGGGTCGGGCTTGGCGTATTTCACCTGGTCGCGGGTGACGACCGGGACCTTGTCGAAATCGACGCCGAGATTCTCCAAGACCGGCCGCGCCGTCTCCATCCGGCCGCTGGTGGCGATCGCCCAGGGGATGCCGGCCTCGGTCAGCCAGGCCAGCAGTTCGCGCGCGCCGGGCAGCGGCACGCTCTGCTCGGAATGCCGGTTGTAGGCCTCGGCGTGGCGGCGGCGCAGCCGCTCCACCCGCTCGTCGCTGATGTCCAGGCCGGTCTCGCGCAGCAGCATGTTGGTGAACAGCCCGCCGCTCATGCCGATCTTGCGGTGGATGCGCCAGACCGACAGCTCGATGCCCTCGGCGTCCAGCGCCTCGCGCCAGGCCATGACGTGGTGGTAGACGCTGTCGACCAGCGTGCCGTCGAGGTCGAACAGGAACGAGGTCTGCTGGCGCATCTCATGGTCTCCTGGCTTCAGCGGGCGGGATCCGGATGGTGCGGTATGAACAGCCGGCCGCGCTCGGTCCACAGCACGATCAGCAGCGCCAGCAGGCCGAGGCCGAAATAGCCGAAGGCCAGCGGCACCACCGTGCCGTCGAAGGCCTGGCCGACCACGGCGCCGAGCACCGCGCTGACGATCGTGGTGTAGCTGCCGAACACCGAGGAGGCGGTGCCGGCGACGTCGCCCAGCGGCTCCATCGCCATGGCGTTGAAGTTCGGCACGGTCAGGCTGAACAGGAACATGTTGGCGGCCAGCACCACGCCGAACAGGAACAGCGGCGGCTTGCCGCCGAAGGCGAAGGCGAAGATCACCTGCAGCGCGCCGACGGCGACGAAGCCCAGGATGCCGGTGTGCGACAGGCGCCGCATGCCCAGCCGGCGCACCAGCCGGGAGTTGAGGAAGGAGGCGAAACCCATCACCATCGCGATCAGCCCGAAGGCCATCGGGAAGTAGGTGCCCAGCGCATAGACATCGGTCTCGAAGATCGCCTGGGACGAGCCGAGATAGGACATCAGCGCCCCCATCATCAGCCCCATGGCGGTGGCGTAGCCGATCGACACCCGGGTGGTGACGCAGCGCCGCGCGGCGCCGGCGATCTGCGTCGGCGAGAACCGCTTGCGGTATTCCGGATGCAGCGTCTCGGGCATGCGCAGGTTGAACCAGACGATCTGCACCAGCGCCAGCACCAGCATGCTGACGAAGATCGCATGCCAGCCGCCGAGGAACAGGAAGCCCTGGCCGATCGCCGGGGCGAGGATGGGAACGATGATGAACACCATCATGGTCAGCGACATCACCCGCGCCATCTCGCGGCCGGAGTAGCGGTCGCGGACGATGGTGACGGTCAGCACGCGCGCCGCGGCGGCGCCCATGCCCTGCACCACCCGGGCGATCAGCAGCCATTCGAAGCCGTGGGCGACGATCGCCAGGATGCTGCCGAAAGTGTAGATGGTCAGCCCGATCATCAGCGTCGGCCGCCGCCCGATGACGTCGGAAATCGGGCCGTAGACCAGCTGCATCACGCCGAAGCCGGCCATGTAGGCGGTCAGCACATATTGCAGCGAATTGGCGTCGGCGATGCCGAGATCGGCCTGGATGGCGCCGAAGGCCGGCAGCAGGTTGTCGATCGACAGCGAGATCAGCGCCATCATGAAGGCGATCAGGCCGACGAACTCGACGAAGCCCGGCGCCGGCATGGCGCGGCCGGTCGCGGCCCCGGTGATCCTGCTGACGAACGACATCCGCTCCGGTCTCGCTTGCATGCGGCACGGCCCGGCCCGCGCCATGCCGCCTGGGCGGTGGTGCCGGTCGAGCGCTGCCCGCCCCCGCGGGGATGATGAGAAACGACTAGAGCTTCGGCCCAAACCGCGATCCGGGACAAGGGCTTGTCGCGCAACGCTGCCGCGCGCCGGAGCGGCAGGTCTTCACATCCGGTCTGAGCTGCGGGTCACATCCCCCCGTGCAGCGCGAGCGCCAGCGACAGGCCGCCGACCAGGACCAGGCTGCCGGCCCAGACGGTGTCGAGGTTGAACCAGCTGCGCGCCACCGCCTTCAGCCCCAGATACCGGTACACCAGCCAGGCGAAGGCGCCGCCGGCCGCGACCATGGCAAGGGAATGCACGGCCGAGACCAGCACGCCCATGCCGAGATCGCCGCCGATCAGCGCCCCGGCCGCCTGGTCGGTCCCGGCCACCCGGCACAGGCCGAGATAGATCGGCACCAGCATCAGCCCGGCGCCATGCGCCATCGCCACCGCGAAGGACCACAGGCCGAGCTGTGTCGGCCGGATCCGCGCCAGCGCCCGCGGATGGCGCCGGTTCACCAGCCGATAGACGCCGAAGCCGATCACCAGCAGGCTGGCGCCGATCCGGATCGGCTGCTGCCAGGCCACCAGCGTGACCAGCAGGGCGAAGGGCAGGATCACCACCGCCATCGCCAGCAGATGGCCGATCGTCAACGGCCCCAGCGCCGCCACCAGGGCGCGCGGGCTGCGCTCCATCAGCCCGGCCGAGACGGCGAGCGGCCAGCCCATCCCGGGGTTGATCCCGTGATAGAGGCCGCTCGCCACCACCGCCAGCCACAGGCCGGCCGCCTCCGGCATCCCTCAGGCCGAGGGGTAGCAGAAGCTGTCGGTCGAGCAGTCGCCGCCCTGCAGCCGGACCTGGTGCGCCCGGTAGCCGTCGGGGAACTCGACCCAATAGTCCTTGGCCAGCTCCAGCCCGCCATCAGGCCCGGCCTGGGCCATCACCTGGGCACCCGGCACGCCGTCCGGATAGAACTGGTCGTCCCAGGTCGAGTACAGCGAGTTGGTCCAGTACACCCGCTTGCCGTCGCGGCTGATCTCGACCATCTGCGGCCCGCCGGTATAGGCCTTGCCGTTCGGATGGGCCGTGCGCCGGTCGATGCCGCCGATATGGACCGAGCCGGACAGCTTCGGCTTGCGCGGGTCGCGGACATCGTATTGCCGCATCTCGCCGGTGCCCCAGCAGGAGACGTAGAGGAAGCGGTCGTCGAGCGACAGGTCGATGTCGGACACCAGCGGCGGCACCGCGCCGAAGCCCTTCAGCAGCGGCGGCAGCCGCTCCGCCTCCGCCGGCTCGGGCGGGATCGTCGCCGTCTTCTCGATGTGGAACCGGCCGCCCTCGCGCCACCAGGTCCAGATCGACCCCTCCAGGTTGGTGGTGTCGACCACGACGCCGAGGAAGCCGTATTCCTTCGCCGGATCGTGCGCCGGCCGGATCTCCAGCGCCATCTGGTGGTTGGCGCCGAGATCGATGGTCTGGACGTTGCGCCGGGCCCGTAGGTCCCAGAAATGGACCCGGTGGCCGTATTTGTTGGCCAGCAGGTCCTCCGGCACGATGCCGTTCTCGAATTGCGGCGGCAGCCCCCATTCGCTGCTCACCATGTAGTCGCGCGGCAGGTTCCACCAGAAATCGTAATGCAGTTCCTGCGGCCCGCGGTCGATCTCCCAGCGGCCCAGCACCTCGAACGTCTCGCAATCCATGATGAAGATGCCGGGCGGGCCGTCGGTGCCGTCCTTCCCGCCGCCGCCGAGGGTCGAGACATAGATGCCGTCCGGGCCGCAATGCACGGTGTGCGGCCGGGAATACCCGGTCTTCCGGAACACCTCCTCCGGCTCGATGACCTTGTGGATCTTGGCCTGGGTCGGGTCCGGCTTGGTGTCCACGACGTAGATCCGCGACGAGCGGATGCCGGGGATGATCAGATAGCGCCGCTCCAGGAAGGCGTGGCCGGTCAGCGGCGACAGGGAAGAGGAGCAGGCGTTCCAGCCGAAATGGTGGAACTCGTCGCCCTTGTGCGGCATCGCCACGGTGTGGACGATCCGGCTGTAGGTCGGCGAGCCGGGCTTGACGTCGATCACCGCCAGCGCGTCGGGCTGCGAGGCATCCGGACTGAGCAGCAGCGTGTAGGCGAAGTCTTCCGGCGGCGCTTCCATCGCCAGCTTCGGCGAGGCGTGGAAGGTCGGGTCGGGTCGCATGGCCATGGGCGGTCTCCCTGTGTGAGGTCGATGCGCTCGGCGGCTCGAATGTGCGGGTTCGGTACCCCTCCGAACGGACCGAGCCTAGCACAGCCCAGGCCCGGCAATCCCTGAATCGTCGGGGGTTGAGGCCCCCTCCCCCGTCCCGACATCATCAGCGCGACGCTGAACCACCCGCGAGGCACCGATGGCAGTGCTCTATGGCACCGAGGGCAATGACGGCCTGTTCGGCAGTTCCCAGGACGACGGCCTCTATGGCTATGGCGGCGACGACAACCTCTACGGCTTCGTCGGCAACGACTTCCTCCAAGGCGGGGCAGGAGCCGACTGGCTGGACGGCGGCGATGGCGTCGACACCGCCGACTACAACGGCAACACCGGCGTCTATGTCGACCTGGCGAACGGCGTCGGCTATGGCGGCGAAGCCGAAGGCGACGTGCTGCGGAACATCGAGAACGTGCTGGGCACGATCGGCTACGGCGACACCCTGATCGGGAGCTGGGCGGCCAACGGCCTGCTCGGCTATGGCGGTGACGACAATCTCCGTGGGCTGGAAGGCGACGACTTGCTCTCGGGCATGGACGGCGACGACTTCCTGCAAGGTGGCAGCGGGGCCGATCGGCTGATCGGCGGCACCGGCATCGACACCGCCGATTACAACGGCAATGCCGGGGTCACTGTCGACCTCGGCACCGGCGCCGGATATGGCGGCGAAGCTGAGGGTGACCAGCTGTGGGACGTGGAGAACGTGCTCGGCACCGTCGGCTACAGCGACACGCTGATCGGGAATGGGGCTGCCAACGCCTTCTATGGCTATGGCGGCAACGACGGTCTCTACGGCCTGGACGGCGACGATGTCCTGTACGGCATGGACGGCGATGATGTCCTGCAGGGCGGCAACGGGGCCGACCGGCTGGAAGGCGGCGGCGGCGTCGACACGGTCGACTACCTGGGCACCGGCGACGAGGGAGGCGTGTTCGTCGACCTCAGCACCGGCCTGGGGCATTGGGGCCAGGCCGAAGGCGACACGCTGTCCGGCATCGAGAACGTGTTCGGCACCAACGCCCTCTTCGACCAGATCATCGGATCGGACGCCGCCAATGTCCTGGCCGGATTCGGGGGCTTCGACGACATCTGGGGCCAGGGCGGCAACGATGTTCTCAACGGTGGCCAGGGGCTTGATACGCTGACCGGCGGCGACGGCGACGATGTTCTCATCGGCGGCGACGGCGACGATATTCTGGACGGTAATGCCGGGGCCGACACGTTCACCTATCTCGAAACCAGCACCGGTTCGTCCGACTTCATCAGAGACTTCGGCCGGGAGGCCGGCGACCGGATCGACCTGTCGGCGATCGATGCCAATGTCTGGGCCGATGGCAACCAGGCCTTCCTCTTCATCGGCAGCAATCCCTTCATCACCGGCTATGCCGGCCAGCTGCGCTACGAGTTCCTCGACGAATACACGACCCTCGTCCAGGCCGACATCGATGGCGACGCGACGACCGATCTCCTGATCCGCCTGGTGGGCGTCATTCCCATGCAGGGGACCGACTTCGTGCTGTAGCCGGTCGCGGTGCGGGGTCACGTGCCCCGCACCTCCCGCGCCGCGTCGCGCACCATGGCCATGAAGATCCGGCCGGCATCGGTCGGCGGCACCTCGGCCCGCATGGTCAGCCCGACCGGGCCGGTGGAATCGCCGGAATCGAGCGGCAGCTCGGCCAGCACGCCCTCCTCCACATCCTGGGCCACGGCGCCGCGCGAGATGATCCAGACCGCGTCGGTGCGGCGCACATAGGACCGGCCGAAGGTCGGCGACACGCTCTCGATCCGGTCCGGCAGCGCCTCGATCCCGGCGGCGATCAGCAGGCGGTCGACGGTCGGCTGGATCACTGATCCCGGCGGCGGCGCGATCACCGGATAGGCGCGGATGTCGCGCACCGCCACCGCCGGGCGCGACAGCAGCGGATGGCCGGGTCGCACGGCGAAGGCGATGCGCTCGGAATAGAGATGCTCGAAGGACAGGCCGGTCATCTGCTCCGGCTCCGCCAGCCGGCCGAGCACGAGGTCGAGGCCGCCGACGCGCAGCTGGCCCAGCAGCATCTGGTTCGGCCCGTCCACCACCCGCACCACCACGCCGGGGCAGGCGGTGCGGAACCGCTCCAGCGCCGCCGGCATCATCTGCCCGGCCACGGTCGGCAGCACGCCGACGCGCAGCAGCTCCTCCCCCGCCGCCCGCGCCCGCACCACGCTCTCGATGCCCTGGCGCAGCGCCGTGACGCTGGTGCCGGCATGGTGCAGGAAGGTGCGGCCGAACGGCGTCAGCACCACGCCCTTGCGGCTGCGGTCGAACATCGGCGCGCCCAGCGCCTCCTCCAGCTCGCGCAGGGTCTTCGACACCGCCGGCTGGCTGACCCCCAGCGCGTCGGCCGCGGCCACCACGCTGCGCAGCCGCACCGCCTCGAGGAAGCATTGCAGGTGGCGCAGCTTGATCCGCCGCTCGATCGCCCCTGCGTTGTCGCGCTCCACCATAATCGTCCGGTTATGTTTCCTGGCGAATTCCTCATTTTACATAACCGTGCCGGCCGCGCACAGTGCGGCATCACGGCGGGGCGAACCGCAGGAAACGAGCCAGGAACGAGGGCCAGGATAGGGATGGACGCGGTCAAGGCGAACGGCATCGTGCTGCATGTCGAGGACAGGGGTCCGCGCGACGCGCCCGCCCTGGTCTTCATCAACTCGGTCGGCACCGATTTCCGCATCTGGGATGCGGTGGTGCCGCAATTCCCCCACCACCGCACCCTGCGCTACGACAAGCGCGGCCACGGCCTGTCGACCAGCGCGGGCGGCGACAGCATCGACGCCCACGCCGCCGATCTCGCGGCGCTGCTGGATGCCAGCGGCATCCGCCGGGCCACGGTGGTCGGCCTGTCGATCGGCGGCATGATCGCGCTCGGCCTCACCCGGCTGCGGCCGGACCTGGTCGGGCGGCTGGTGCTCTGCGACACGGCCCACAAGATCGGCACGGCCGAGGCCTGGCAGGCGCGGATCGCCGGGGTCGAGGCCGGCGGCGTCGGCAGCATCGCCGAGGCGACGATGGAGCGCTGGTTCTCCGCCGAGTTCCGGGCCCGGCAGCCGGAGCTGGTCGCCATCGCCCGCAACATGCTGAGCCGCACCCCGGCCGACGGCTATATCCGCGCCTGCGCCGCGCTGCGCGACGGCGACCTGACCGCGGCGGCCCAGGGCGTGGCGGTGCCGACCCTGTGCCTGTGCGGCACCGAGGACATCGCCACCAGGCCGGAGCTGGTGCGGTCCCTCGCCGCGCTGATCCCGGGCGCGCGCTACCAGGACATCCCCGGCGCCGGTCACCTGCCCTGCGTCGAGGCGCCGGAGCTGCTGGCCCGGCTGATCCGCGACTTCATCGAGGAAGGTCGCCATGGCTGACCCGCTGCACGACCAGGGCATGGCGGTGCGCCGCAAGGTGCTGGGCGACGCCCATGTCGACCGCGCCCAGTCCCGCACCACCGAATTCGACGCGCCGTTCCAGGAGTTCATCACCCGCGGCGCCTGGGGCGGGGTGTGGACCCGGCCGCAACTGACCCATCGCGAGCGGTCGATGCTGACCATCGCCCTCTTGGCTGCGCTGGGCCATCATGAGGAGCTGGCGATGCACATCCGCGCCACCGCCAACACCGGCGCCACGCCGGAGGACATCCGCGAGGCGCTGCTGCATGTCGCGGTCTATGCCGGGGTGCCGGCGGCGAATTCCGCCTTCGCCATCGCCAAGCAGGTCTTCGCCGAACGCGACGGCGCTGACCGGGAGGAGACCAAGTGAGCTTCCAGCCGCGCGACTGGCGCATCCATCCGCCCCATCTCTTCGAAGGCTACCGCTCGACCGTGCTGCGGGCGCCGTCGCAGACGCTGATCCCGCTCTCGGGCGCCCTGTCCGAGCATCAGGGCCCGGCTTTCTCCGCCGCCGCGGCTCCGTCCGGCGAGGCCGATTTGACCCGCAACGGCCGGGTCAATGGCGAGCCCTTGGGCGAGCGCATCATCGTCACCGGCCGGGTGCTGGACGAGGATGCGCGGCCGGTGGCGAACACGCTGGTCGAGCTGTGGCAGGCCAACGCGTCCGGCCGCTACATCCACAAGGTGGACCAGCATGACGCGCCGCTGGACCCGAACTTCCTGGGCGCCGGGCGCTGCGTCACCGATGCCGAAGGCCGCTACCGCTTCCTGACCATCAAGCCGGGCGCCTATCCCTGGCGCAACCACGCCAACGCCTGGCGGCCGCAGCACATCCATTTCTCGCTGTTCGGCCCGGCCTTCGCCACCCGGCTGGTGACGCAGATGTACTTCCCCGGCGACCCGCTGCACACGCTGGACCCGATGTTCAACAGCATCCCCGACCCGGCCGGACGCGAGCGCCTGATCGCGGCCTTCAAGCTCGACCTGACCGAGCCGGAATACGCGCTCGGCTACGAATTCGACATCGTGCTGCGCGGGCGCCTGGCGACGCCGATGGAGGGTTGATCGTGGCGAAGCTTCCCCAGACCGGGTCGCAGACGGTCGGCCCCTTCTTCGCCTACGGCCTGACGCCGCGGCAATATGGCTACGACTTCCCGCAGGTCGCCGACGGCGCCCTCGCCGGCGACGCCGTGCCGGGCGAGCGCATCCGCGTCAGCGGCCGGGTGCTGGACGGCGCCGGCCAGCCGATCGAGGACGCGCTGGTCGAGATCTGGCAGGCGGATGCCAAGGGCGTGTTCCCGGGGCCGCAGCGCACCGCCAATGACGGCTTCACCGGCTTCGGCCGCTGCGGCACCGGCACGGATCCGGAGCGGCGCTTCGTCTTCGACACCATCCGGCCGGGCGCGCCGGGGCCGGGCCAGGCGCCGCATCTCAGCGTCATCGTCTTCATGCGCGGCATGCTGGTGCACGTCTACACCCGGATCTACTTCCCCGAGGAAGCCGCCAATGCCGGCGATCCGGTGCTGAACGCCGTGCCCGAGTCCCGCCGCGGCACCCTGATCGCGCACAGCGACGGCCCCGGCCGCTATCGCTTCGACATCCGCATGCAAGGCGACGGCGAGACCGTCTTCTTCGAGATCTGAGAGAGCTCATGGCCACATTCCAGACCCTGGCCGAGGCCGTCGCCGGCAACCTCCACGACGGCGACACCGCGGCCTTCGAGGGCTTCACCCATCTGATTCCGCACGCCGCCGCGCATGAGGCGATCCGCCAGGGCCGGCGCGACCTGACCCTGGTGCGGATGACCCCCGACTTGGTCTACGACCAGATGGTCGGCATGGGCATGGCCCGGAAGCTGATCTTCTCCTATGCCGGCAACCCCGGCGTCGGCCTGCTGCGCCGCGTGCGCGACGCGATCGAGAAGGGCTGGCCGAACCCGGTCGAGATCGAGGAGCACTCCCACGCCGCGATGGCCAACGCCTATGAGGCCGGGGCGGCCGGCCTGCCCTGCGCCGTGTTCCGCGGCTATCGCGGCGCCGGCCTGGCCGAGGTGAACCCGAACATCAAGTCGGTCACCTGCCCCTTCACCGGCGAGACCCTGGCGGCGGTGCCGGCGATCCGCCCGGACGTGAGCTTCATCCACGCCCAGAAGGCCAACCGCCGCGGCGACGTGCTGATCGAAGGCATCGTCGGGGTGCAGAAGGAAGCTGTACTGGCGGCCAAGCGGTCGGTGGTGACGGTGGAGGAGATCGTCGACGACTTCGACGACATCCACCCCAACGCCTGCGTGCTGCCGCGCTGGACCGTGACCTCGATCGTTCCTGTGCCGGGCGGCGCCCATCCGTCCTACGCCCATGGCTATTATCCGCGCGACAACGCCTTCTATCTGGCCTGGGACAAGATCGCGACCGACCGCGACGCCTTCCTGGCCTGGATGAAGACCAACGTGATCGACAGCGGCCCCGACGCCTTCGCCGGCCGGGTCGCGACGCTGAGCGGGAGGGCCTGAGCATGGCCGACGCCAACACCTTCACCCCCGACGAGATGATGACCATCGCGGCGGCCCGGGCGCTGCGCAACGACGACGTCTGCTTCGTCGGCATCGGCGCGCCGTCCGCCGCCTGCAACGTGGCGCGGCTGACCCACGCCCCGGACATCACCCTGATCTATGAGAGCGGCACCATCGGCACCGCGCCGGAGGTGCTGCCGCTGTCGATCGGCGACGGCGAGCTGTGCGACACCGCCGTCACCACCGTCTCGGTGCCGGAGATGTTCCGCTACTGGCTGCAGGGCGGCCGGGTCACCATCGGCTTCCTCGGCGCCGCCCAGCTCGACCGCTTCGGCAACATCAACACCACGGTGATCGGCGACTACCACAAGCCGTCGGTCCGCCTGCCGGGCGGCGGCGGCGCGCCGGAGATCGCGACCTCCTCGGGCGAGATCTTCATCACCATGAAGCAGAACAAGCGCGGCATGGTGGATAAGATCGACTTCTTCACCTCGCTCGGCCACGGCACCGGCGGCGACGACCGCGCCCGCTACGGCGTCACCACCAAGGGCCCGACCCTGCTGGTCACCGACCTCGCCGTGTGGCGGCCCGACCCGGTGACCAAGGAGTTCACCGTGGTCTCGCTGCATCCGGGCGCGACCCGCGAGCAGGTGCAGGAGACCTGCGGCTGGACCGTCCGCTTCGCCGACAACCTGGAACAGACCCCGCCGCCCTCGGCGCTGGAGCTGAAGACGCTCCGCGACCTGAAGGAGCGCACCCGCATCGCCCATGGAGAGGCCGCATGAGCCGCGACGCCTATATCTGCGCCTATCTGCGCACCCCGATCGGCCGCTATGCCGGCGCCCTGTCGGCCGTCCGCGCCGACGACCTCGCCGCGATCCCGCTCAAGGCACTGATGGAACGTCACGGCAAGGTCGACTGGGAGGCGGTCGACGATGTCGTCCTCGGCTGCGCCAACCAGGCCGGCGAGGACAATCGCAACCTCGCCCGCATGGCCGTGCTGCTGGCCGGTCTGCCGGCGGGGATCCCCGGCTCGACCATCAACCGGCTCTGCGGCTCCGGCCTCGACGCCGTGACCATCGCCGCCCGCGCCATCAAGGCCGGCGACGCCGAGCTGATGCTGGCCGGCGGCGCCGAGAGCATGTCGCGCGCTCCCTTCGTCATGCCGAAGGCCGACAGCGCCTTCTCCCGGTCCAACGCGGTCTACGACACCACCATCGGCTGGCGCTTCGTCAACCCGCGGATGGAGGAGCTGTACGGCACCGATTCGATGCCGGAGACCGGCGAGAACGTGGCCGAGCAGTTCCGCGTCACCCGCGCCGACCAGGACGCCTTCGCCCTGCGCAGCCAGCAGAAGGCGCTGGCCGCCCAGGCCAATGGCCGCCTGGCACGAGAGATCGTCCCGGTGACCATCCCGCAGCGCAAGGCCGAGCCGGTGGTGGTCGACCGCGACGAGCATCCGCGCCAGACCTCGCTGGACAAGCTGGCCGCCCTGCCCACCCCGTTCCGCAAGGGCGGCACCGTGACCGCAGGCAACGCGTCGGGCGTCAATGACGGCGCCGCGGCGCTGATCGTGGCGTCGGAGGCCGCGGCGGCGCGCCACGGCCTGACCCCGATCGCCCGCATCCTGGGCGGCGCCGCGGCGGGCGTCGAGCCGCGGATCATGGGCTTCGGCCCCTCCCCGGCCAGCCGCAGGCTGCTGGCCCGCCTCGGCCTCTCGATCGGCGATTTCGACGTGATCGAGCTGAACGAGGCCTTCGCATCCCAGGCCCTGGCGGTGACCCGCGACCTCGGCCTGCCGGACGACGCGCCGCAGGTGAACCCGAATGGCGGCGCCATCGCGCTCGGCCACCCGCTCGGCATGTCCGGCGCCCGCCTCGCCGGCACCGCGGCGCTGCAGTTGAGCCTGACCGGCGGCAAGCGCGCCCTGGCCACCATGTGCATCGGCGTCGGCCAGGGCATCGCCCTGGCGCTGGAAGCGGTCTAGCCTGGGGGCCATGACCGTCTCGCCCTTCGACTCCGCCCTGTTCGGCCCGCTCCTCTCCGACGCGGAGACCGCCGTCCTGTTCAGTGACAAGGCGGCGCTGCGGGCGATGCTGATGGTCGAGGGGGCGCTGGCCGAGGCCGAGGCGCGCTGCGGCGTGATCCCGGCCGCCCCCGCCAGCGCCATCGCCGCGGCCGCCGGCGCGCTGATGCCCGACCCGGCGGCGCTGGCCGCGAAGACGGCCGAGGACGGCGTGCCGGTGCCGGCCCTGGTCGCGGCGCTGCGCCAAGCGGTGGCGGCGTCGGCCGGGGACGAGGCGGCCCAGGCGGTGCATTGGGGCGCCACCAGCCAGGACATCCTCGACACCGGCCTGGTGCTGCGGCTGCGCCGGGTGATCGCGATCCTGGAGACCCGGCTGGCGGCGCTGATCGAGGCCCTGGCCGGGCTGGCCGACGCCCATCGCGCCACGGTGATGCCGGGCCGCACCCGGTCGCAGCAGGCGACGCCCATTTCCTTCGGCCTCAAGGCCGCCGGCTGGCTGGCGCCGCTGCTGCGCGACCGCGACCGGCTCGCCGAGCTGAAGCCCCGCCTGCTGGTGCTCTCCTTCGGCGGTGCCAGCGGCACGCTGGGCGCGCTGGGCGAAGACGGCACCAAGGTCGAGGCGGCGCTGGCCGAAATCCTCGACCTCGCCGTGCCGCCGATGCCCTGGCACAGCCAGCGCGACGGCATCGCCGAATTCGCCGGCTGGCTGGCGCTGGTCACCGGCACGCTCGGCAAGCTGGGCCGCGACCTGATCCTCCTGGCCCAGACCGAGGTGGCGGAGGTGCGGCCAGGCGCCGGCGGCGGCTCCTCGACCATGCCGCAGAAGTCGAACCCGGTCGGGCCGGAGACGCTGGTCGCCCTCGCCCGCTTCAACGCCGGGATGGCCGGCCAAATGCAGCAGGCGATGCTGCATGAGCATGAGCGTGACGGCGCCGCCTGGCCGGTCGAATGGCTGGCCCTGCCGCAGATGGCGGTCGCCGCCGGCGCGGCGCTGAACCATGCCCTGGCCGTCGCCGGCAGCCTGACGGTCGACGCGGCCCGGATGGCGAACCAGTTCGAGGCCTCGCACGGCCTGCTGCTGGCCGAGGCCGCGAGCTTCGTCCTCGCCGCCCACATGCCGCGCCCCGAGGCCCAGCGCCTGGTGAAGGAGGCGGCGACCAAGGCCACCGCCACCGGCCGCCACCTGTTCGAGGTGCTGGCCGAGGCCTCTCCGGCCCCAATCGACTGGCCCGCCTTGCGCGACCCCGCCCGCCATCTCGGCGCGGCAGGTGTCTTCATCGACCGCGTGCTGGCCGCGGCGAAGCGGGGCTGAAGCCGCTATGCGATGCTATTCGATGATGTGGGGCAGCCGCTCGGCGCTTTCAAAGCCGCGAAACCGCGATGTGTCGTCCGGGATCACTGAATCCAGCTTCGATTCAAACAGCACCTCGATATAGCGCGTCTTCTCTCCCCATTCGCCGATGTCGGCGCTGTTCTCCGAGAATCTCCGATACAAATTCTTTTCCACGCGGTGGATCGGATACTGCCGGTTCGGCCGGTCCGCCCACAGCCGGACGGTGTGCCTGAACTCTCCGATCATCGGCTTCCGGTCCCAGTTCGACACGCGCACGGAGCCGATCTTTTCGAGCCGGGTGACGCTGAGGGCATAGATCTTCCGATCGAAGGCGAAGGTCTGGCTCTTGCCTTTGTAACCCGGCTCGGAATAGAGCGTGACCCTGTTGACGGGCATGGATCGTCCTCCCTTATGTTCAGACAACGGACATTTATCCAGAATATACTGAATTTGTTCCTAGAAATAGAGAGTCAAATAAAATTCAAATCGGAAATTTATCGATATTTTTAGAATATATCGCACAACAGCAATTGCATACTGGTTTATTATCAATATTTTGTATTCGTCCGGCTTGAGTACGATAGACCTTGTGTTCGCGAAACAGACCGGCGGCCTGGCGGGCGCCGTCGACGCCTGCATCGACCGCGTTCCGGCGGCGAAGGCGGGTGATCGGCTTTCCTATTTTCGTCATCCCCGCGAAAGCGGGGATCTCGTCACGGCTTCACCGGCATGAGATTCCCGCTTTCGCGGGAATGACGATGAAAAAAGGGCGGCAGGCATCAGGCCGCGGGGTCTTCCCGACGCGCAAAGATATGGTCGACGATGCCCCAGTCCTTCGCCTCCGCGGCGGTCATGAAGCGGTCGCGGTCGAGGGTGCGCTCGACCTCGTCAGTGGTCCGGCCGCAATGCCGGGCGTAGATCTGGTTCAGCTGCCGCTTCAGCTTCACGATGTCCTCGGCATGCCGCTCGATGTCCGAGGCCTGGCCCTGGAAGCCGCCGGAGGGCTGGTGCAGCACCACCCGGGCGTTGGGCAGGGCGATGCGCCGGCCCGGCGCCCCGGCCATCAGCAGGAAAGCCCCCATCGACCCCGCCGTGCCCATGCACACGGTCGACACCGGGCTCTTGATGTATTGCATCGTGTCGTAGATCGCGAGGCCGCTGCTCACCACCCCGCCGGGCGAGTTGACGTACATCGCGATCTCCTTCCGCGGATCCTCCGATTCCAGGAACAGCAGCTGGGCGCAGACCAGGGCCGAGACGCCGTCGTCGATCGGGCCGTTCAGGAAGATGATCCGGTCGCGCAGCATGCGGGAGAAGATGTCGAAGGCCCGTTCGCCGCGGCCCGACTGCTCCACCACCCTCGGCACCAGGCTCAGGCCGCCCATCGCAGCCTCCCGCCGCCGGCCGACGCCTTGACCAGCGGGCGCGCGA
Organism: Inquilinus sp. CA228; assembly: GCF_052078665.1. Lineage (NCBI taxonomy): Bacteria > Pseudomonadati > Pseudomonadota > Alphaproteobacteria > Rhodospirillales > Rhodospirillaceae > Inquilinus > Inquilinus sp. CA228. Next base: position 29,955 of record NZ_JBQJIK010000030.1, read on the forward strand.
GACGGGGCCGCCGCGGCGCCGGCGTCCCGGTCCAGGGCAGCGCCCGGGCCTCGGCCCGAAAGCCGCTGTGCACGATGCGCAGCCGGGTGCCGCCCGCCGCGGTGCCGTCCAGGGTGAAGGTCACCACCGTGTCCAGCGTCCGGCCACCGGCATCCGCGTCGCGGCCGCGCCAGCTGTAGCGCAGCAGCCGCGGCGGCTCCGCCGCCAGCACCTCGCAGTCGATCGGCGCGCCCGGCCCGTCGCGCAGGGTGAAGCGCCGCTTCGCCTCGGCCTCGATGTCGTTCGGCAGCAGCCAGGCGCCGAGCAGCTTCGGCTCGGTCAGCGCCCGCCACACCTTCTCCGGCGGATGGTCCAGGTCGCAGTCGACCACGACGGCATCGTCGGTCTTCGGGTCACGCATCATCCATGTCCTCGAGCAGGGTCTTGAGGCGCGCCACCTTCTCCGGCCAGAAGGCGCGGTAGCGGTCGATCCAGCTGGCCAGCGGCGCCAGGCCATCCGGCGCCGCGCGGTAGTAGACGAAGCGGCCGTCGCGCCGCTCCGCCACCAGCCCGGCGCGGCGCAGGGCGGCGAGATGCTGCGAGATCGCCGGCTGCGACACGGCGAAGCCGGCCTTCAGCTCGGTGACGCTCAGCTCGCCGTCGGCCAGCCGCTCGAACACGGCGCGGCGGGTCGGGTCGGCCAGGGCTTGGAAGATCTCGGGCGCGGTCATGCGAACATATAAGCGGATACTTATTCGATTCGCAACACCGCTCCTCACCGCCGCCGGTAGGGACGCTAAGAATAGCATTTGCTGTATTTTGAGCATATGCCGCGACAATAGGCAGGAAAATACTACGACAGAAATCCTAATATCGCGACAAAGCCAATGCACTTCTTTGCGTCTTCTACATCATTAAAATAAAATTGATTGCACTTTTTGACATAAAGAATCTTTTTACTCTGATACTTCCAGGAACTTAAATAACGTCAAACAAAGGATTCGCGCATTTCAACTATATTCGCGTGGCGCGAATAAGGTTCAGAAAACTGTATCCAACCAACGCGCCCGCCGCACCGATCCGGCTCCGCCATGGAGAGCCAATACGGATCGGGTGATGCAGTTCGCATCCTGAAATCAGGGTCTGGCGTCCTTCGGAAGAAGAGGGCGCCCTGAATGGAGGTTCGATCATGTCGACTGTTGCAACGCAGAGGCCGCTGACGATCTTCGACACCAGCTTGCGCGACGGCGAGCAGGCGCCCGGCAATGCCATGTCGCTGCAGCAGAAGCTGCGCATCGCCCGCGAGCTCGAAGCCCTCGGCGTGAGCACCATCGAGGCCGGCTTCCCGGCGGCGTCCGACAGCGACTTCGCCGCCGTGCGCGCCATCGCCGAGGCCGTGCGCGACAGCCGGATCTGCGCCTTCGCCCGGGCCAGCGCCTCCGATATCGAGCGCGCGGCCAAGGCCGTCGAGAAGGCCCACGCGGCCCAGATCGAGATCCTCGGCGTCGCCTCCGAGATCCACCTGCGCCACAAGCGCCAGATCACCCGCCAGCAGGCGCTGGACGAGATCGAGAGCGCCGTCCAGCTCGCCCGGCGGATCGGCTTCGACGACATCTGCGTCGCCCCCGAGGACGCCACCCGGGCAGACCCGGAGTTCCTCGGCGCGATGTGCCAGGCCGCCGCCCGGGCCGGCGCCACGATGATCCTGATCCCGGACACGGTCGGCTGCCTGCTGCCCGGCCGGGTGCCCGCCCTGATCGACACCGTGCGGGCGAGCGTGCCGCCGGAGGTCAAGGTCGCCATGCACGCGCATGACGATCTCGGCCTGGCCGTCGCCAACACCCTGGCCGCCATCGAGGCCGGCATCGACGAGATCCAGGTGACGCTGTGCGGCATCGGCGAGCGCGCCGGCAACTGCGCCCTGGAGGAGGTGGTCGCCGCCCTGACCGCCCATCCGACGCATTTCAACCGGTCGACGACGATCGATGTCGGCCGGGTCTATGCCGCCTGCCGGCTGCTGATCGAGAGCCTCGACCTGCCGATGGCGCGCGGCAAGGCCATCATCGGCGAGAACGCCTTCGCCACCGCCGCGGGCATCCACCAGGCCGCCATCATCCGCAACCCTCAGACCTATGAGTTCCTGGAGCCGGACAGGTTCGGCGCCGAGCGCCGGATGGTGATCAGCCGCCATTCCGGCCGGCACGCGCTGAAGGCGAAGATCGAGGCCTTCGGCCTGTCGCCGACGCCCGGCTTGGTCGAATCGATCTATCGCGAGCTGACGGCGTCGGAAGAGCCCGTCTGCAGCGACAGCAAGCTGCGCTCCCTGGTCCTGCAGAACACGCCGGAATCGGCGGCGCTGCCGGCCTGAACCGGAATCCCCGACACGCATAGTCGTCGCATCACACTTCCGTGAATACGAGGCGTTCGCATGGATATTCATGTTGCGGAAACCGTGACCGGCTACGAAGCCCTGGTGGTGGCGCTGGAATCCTGGGGCATCGAAATCTGTGCCGGCGTCACCGGCGGCGGCACCATCCGCTTCCTGGAGCAGCTCCCTCCGCTCCACGCGGAAGAGGCCTCGGCCGACCAGCCCGAGCCTGATGGGATGCGCTTCCTGTCGCTCGGCGAATATGCCTCCGGCTTCGTCCCGCTCGGCGTCTATCTGGCGTCCGGCCGCATCGGCGCCTGCGTCGCGACCACGGGCGCGGCGACCAAGCTGCTCGGCTGCGGCCTCAGCGACGCCAAGCTGCACGACATCCCGGCGGTCTACATCATCCCGGCCTCGCCGGTGGAGACCGAAGGGCTGTCCCCGCTGCAGGACACCAGCCGCCACGGCAGCCACATGCTGGCGCAGCTGCGCGCTGAGCTGCCGGACGGCGTCTTCGTGCTGGACGACGCCGCGACCATGGACCGGCAGCTGCGGCAGGCCCATGCCCAGCTGCAGCGCTGCAAGCCGGTCGTCCTCGTCCTGGACCATGTGGCGCTCAAGACCGGGATGGCCCCGCATCGTGCGCCGCCGCAGCCGGATCCGGCGCTCGCCTCGGCCGAAGCGGATGCGTTCGCGGAGGCGTTCTGCCGGCGCATCCGCGGCCGGCGCGTCGTCATCCTCGCCGGCGAGGAACTGGCGCGGTATCCGGACGCGCCGCTTCTGACCTCGCGCCTGTGCGAGCGGCTCGGCGCCCCCATCGTCTGGAGCATCAATGGCGCCAACGGGGTCGAGCGCGGCAATCCCCGCGGCCACGGCACCATCTCCTTCGGTGGCAACGATGCCGCGATCCGGCTGTGGCAGGGCATCGGGGCGGAGGATGTGCTGCTGGTCCTGGGGGCCTGCCCGGACGAATACACGGTCAACCTGGCCCCCTATGCGGCCGGCGACACCTTCGTCCTGACCGGCCTGCAGGACGGCTATGGCCAGGTCGATGGCGGGTTCGGGCACCGCGCCGGCGGCGCCTACCGGCAGCTCGTCGCCCCCCTGGACACGGCGCTCCGGTCCCTGCTCGGCCGGCTCGAATGGCAGCCGCCGGAGACCCGCCGGACCGGCCCGGCGCCGGACGACCTCAACACGCGCCGCCTCGAGGCCCCGAGGCCCGGCCATGTCGACATGGCCGCGCTGTTCCGGGCGCTGGATGCGCGCTGGCGGCCGGGCACCATCGGCTTCGACGACGTCTGCCTGGCCTACAAGGACCGGCAATACGTGATCCAGCGCCCTCACCCGCATGCGCGCTTCTTCTCGCTCTATCGCGGCTCAGCCATGGGCAATGTGCTAGGCTTGGCGATCGGCGCCAGGCTCGCCGCGCCGGAGAGCGATGTCGTCGGCTTCACCGGCGACGGCTGCTTCCGCCTGTTCGCCGGATATCTGGCGGAGGCCCGCGACCTGGGGATCCTGCTGTTCCTGCTCGACAACGCCAGCTACGGCATCATCGAGCAGGGGGTGCAGACGATCATCCCGGACGCGCCGGCCTCGCGCCGCCACCACCGCCTGGCCCGGATGGACTTCGCCGCCATGGCCGGCGCCTGCGGCTGGCGCTCGGCCGCGCTCCGCCCCGACCTCGCCAATCTGGACGACATCCTCGACGCCCATCGCCACGACGCCGCGGCTTCGACCCTGGTCACGGTGCCGGTCGATCCCGGGCACATCCTCGGCATCAACCCCCGGGCCGGCAACCTGTGATGGCGCAGCCCCTCCCCGCCCCGCGTCCCGGGCTCGGCCCCCTGGGCCTGGCCCTCGATCCCGATTTCCTCCGCCTCCTGGCCGGCAGCCATGCCCGGCTGGTCGGTGTGCCGCTGCTGCCGGAAGACACCGGAGACGACATCGCCCGGGCGCGCTGGCTGTACGAGGACGCGCCCTTCTGCGTGCTGGCGCACGACACCGCGGCCGATCCCCGCTTCGTCTACGCCAACCGCGCGGCCCAGGCCTGCTTCGAATACGGCTGGGACGAGTTCACGACGCTGCCCTCCCGCCTCTCCGCCGAGGCGCCGGACCGGGCCGAGCGGCAGCGCCTGCTGGATGCCGTCACCCGCGACGGCTTCATCGGCGACTATCGCGGCATCCGCATCGCCAAATCCGGCCGCAGCTTCTGGATCGAGAGCGCCGTCGTCTGGCAGTTGATCGACGAGGCCGGCACGCTGCACGGCCAGGCCGCCGCCTTCCGCGACTGGCGGGCGGTGTAGCGCCGCTGGGGTGCGCCGGTGGTGAACGCAATGTTCATTGCGTTCATTCGCGATTCTCGTTCATGATACGTTCTATGGACATGGCGCAATCCGACTCCGACGAGATCCGGCCGACCGACCCCGACATGAAATGGACGGGGTGGGCGCTGGATTCGCTGCGCTACGTGGTCGAGCTCGACATCCGGACCAAGCGGATGACCGCGCAGGAGCAGTCGCAGATCCTGCGGGGGGCGGAGATGCCGGACTACCCGCTGATGCAGTCGCGGCTGTCGCGGTCGGTGCGGCTGTCGATCGCCATGACCGAGCGGATCCGCGCCGGCTATCTGATGCGCCGGGCCAAGCGGACCGAATCAGGCGAGCAGGAGCGCCGCCGGCAGTGGCGGGAACGGGCGGCCGACGCCGTCGTCGAGGCGCTGGCGGTGCCCGACGAGGCGGGGGACGTCGAACGCGTGCGGTCGATGGTGTGGGAGTCGCTGGTCGAGGACGAGATCCTGGACGTGCAGCTCGACACGCTGTCGCCCGAGGAGTTCCTGCGCGAGGTCTGCCGCAAGATCGGCCGCATGCCGCCGTCGATCCGGCTGCCGCAGGGCTGGGACAACGTCGCCGCGGCGGAGGCCGTCGATGCGGTGCCGGAAGAGAGCTGGCCCCGGGCGCCGGACGAACCCGTCGCCGGCCGGCCCATGCCCAAGCCACCGAAACCGGACAGCAGCTGAGCGCCGAACGTCGCCGAGCGCTCTCCCTCACAGGCAGATCGGACGGTTTTGCCTCTCCCGTTTACGGGAGAGGTCGGAGGCGCTTGCGCCTCCGGGTGAGGGGGTTTTGTCGAGGCCTGGGCCCGCCCTCACCCGGTCTCGCTGCGCGAGCCCGACCTCTCCCGCCAGGCGGGAGAGGCAACGCAAAGGCCATGCCGGTAATAGCGGTCAAGAGACCGGAAAGCGCCAGCCCCTCCCCCCTCAGCGCCCGAACAGCCGCGGATACTCCGTCCCAGCCAGCGCCTCGCGCAACGTCCGGCGCTCCGCCTCGGTCAGGGGACGCAGCGGCGGGTGCGGCCGGCGCCAGGCCGCGTCGCCATGGATCTCGGCCAGCGTGTCCTTGACCGCCGGCACCAGAGTCACCGTGCTCAGCGCCGCCCGCAGCGCCGCGGCGGCGGCCACCGCGGCCGCCGCCTCCGGCGTGCCGGCCTGGTGGAAGGCGATCCGCGCCAGGGGACCGGTGACGTTGGTGGTGGCCGAGATGCAGCCGGCGAAGCCCCGTTCCCTGGCCAGGCCCAGCGTCGCCTCGGAGCTCGGGAACACGGCGATGCCCGGCACCCGCTTGGCCAGATCGGTCGAATAGGCGATGTCGCCGGAGGAATCCTTCAACCCCGCCAGCGTGCCCGGATGCCGCTCCGCCAGCTGCGCCACCACCTCGATCGGCCAGGGCACGCCGGTGTTCTGCGGGATGTGATAGAGGTAGAGGCCCAGCCCCTCCGCTCCCACCTGCGCGATCACCGTGTCGACATAGGCGGCCAGGCTCTCATCGTCGATGCCCTTGTAGTAGAAGGGCGGCAGCAGCAGCGCCCCGGCGAAGCCGAACGCCTTGGCCGCCAGGGTCAGCCGCACCGCATCCTGCAGCGCCGAGGCGCCGGTGCCGACCATGAAGCGATGCATCGGCAGCTCGGCCTCGGCCACCGCCTTCATCGCCGCCAGGCGCTGCTCGAGCGAGAAGGAGGTCGCCTCGCCAGTGGTGCCGAGCAGGTTGATCGCATCGCAGCCGCCGTCACCGAGCAGCCAGCGGCAATGCATGACCAGCCGCTCATGGTCGATCGAGAGGTCGTCGCGCAGCGGCGTGGCGGCGGCGGCGATGACGCCGGTCAGTCTCGACATGGAAGCATCCCCATCGGTTCAGCCGGCCTTGCGGCCGGGCACCAGGAAGTCGAAATCGCAGCCCTCGTCGGCCTGCAGCACGCTGTCGTGGAACAGCCGGGCATAGCCGCGGTCCGGCGCCGGCCTCGGCGGCGGCGCCTCGGCCGCGCGGCGGGCCAGCTCGGCCTCGTCGACCAGCAGGTCCAGTCGCCGGCCGGCGGTGTCGAGCCGGATCTGGTCGCCGGTGCGCACCAGCGCCAGCGGCCCGCCGACCGCGGATTCCGGCGTGATGTGCAGCACGATGGTGCCGAAGGCGGTGCCGCTCATCCGCGCGTCGGACAGGCGGACCATGTCCTTCACCCCCTGCTGCGCCAGCTTGCGCGGGATCGGCAGATAGCCGGCCTCCGGCATGCCCGGCGCTCCCTTCGGCCCGGCGCTGCGCAGCACCAGCACGTCGTCGGCCGCGACGTCGAGCCCGGGATCGTCGATCCGCGCCGCCATGTCCTCGACCGAATCGAACACCACCGCCCGGCCGGTGTGCTGCAGCAGGGAAGGCGTCGCCGCCGACTGCTTGATCACCGCGCCGCGCGGGCACAGGTTGCCCTGCAGCACCGCCATCGCTCCTTGAGCCTTCAGCGGGTTCGACCGCGGCCGGATCACCGCTTCGTCGCGCCATTCGCCCGGCGCCGGCAGCGTGTCGGCCAGGGTGCCGCCGGCCACGGTCGGCACGGTCAGGTCCAAGAGGTCGCGCAGCTCCGCCAGCAGATGCGGCACGCCGCCGGCATGGTGGAAATGCTCCATGTAGTGCGCGCCGGAGGGCTTGAGGTCGATCAGCACCGGCGTCTCGCGCCCGATCCGGTCGAACTCGGCATAGTCGAGCGGCTGGCCGACCCGGCCGGCGATGGCGGCGAGATGCACCAGCCCGTTGGTCGACCCGCCCACCGCCTGCAGCGCCACCATGGCGTTGCGGAAGGCGCCGGGGACCAGGATCTCGGACGGGCGCGGCCCGCCCGACACCGCCATCCGCGCCGCCGCCTGGCCGGTGGCCTCGGCACAGCGGATGCGGTCGGCATGGGTCGCCGGGATGGCGGCGGCGCCGGGCAGCGACAGGCCCAGCGTCTCGGCCAGGATCGCCATGGTGCTGGCGGTGCCCATCACCATGCAGGTGCCGACCGAGGGCGCCAACCGGCCGTTCACCGCCTCGATCTCCTCATCGTCGATCTCGCCGGCCCGCCAGCGGCCCCACAGCCGCCGGCAGTCGGTGCAGGCGCCCAGCACCTCGCCCTTGTGGTGGCCGACCACCATCGGGCCGGTCGGCAGCACGATCGCCGGCAGGTCGGCGCTGGCCGCGGCCATAATCTGGGCCGGCACGGTCTTGTCGCAGCCGCCGATCAGCACCACCGCATCCATCGGCTGGGCGCGGATCATCTCCTCCGTGTCCATCGCCATCAGGTTGCGCAGGAACATGCTGGTCGGGTGGGCGAAGGATTCATGGATCGAGATGGTCGGGAACGCCATCGGCATGCCGCCCGCCAGCATCACCCCGCGCTTCACCGCCTCGATCAGCGCCGGCACGTTGCCGTGGCACGGGTTGAAGTCGCTGCCGGTGTCGACGATGCCGATGATCGGCCGGTCCAACGCGTCGTCGGAATAGCCCATGGCCTTGATGAAGGCCTTGCGCAGGAACAGCGAGAACCCGGCGTCGCCGTAGCTGGTCAGCCCCTTCCGCAGGCCGCGCTTGTCCATGGGAACCTTCCGATATGGCGGATCGCGGCGGAACCGCCGCAAGACCGCTGCACCCTACGCCGCGTCCCCGGATTGTCAATAATCCGGGGATGCGATGGCGAAATCACCCCGATCCAAGGCCCGATTATTGACAACCTCGCAGATGGATGTGATCTGATCCGGCATCGGATCGGGCCTCGGGACACCGCGGATCATGACGGACATCGCCGGCGGCAAGGAAGCCACGGTCGTGCGGGCGCTGGAGGAGGACATCATCTTCGGCCGGCTGCCGCCCGGCACGCGGCTGGTCGAGGACGCGCTGCTGGCCCGCTTTCCGGTCACCCGCCATGCCGTCCGCCAGGCGCTGGTCGAGCTGGAGCGGCTGGGCATCGTGGTGCGCGAGCGCAACAAGGGCGCCGCGGTCCGCTCCCTCGACCCGGACGAGGTGCGGCAGATCTACGAGGTGCGCGAGCTGCTGCAGCGCCAGGCGGCGCTGACCATCCCCCTGCCCGCCCCGCCGGCCCTGATCGGCCGGCTGCTCGATATCGAGCTGGAGCTCGAGGGCCATGTCGCGCGCGGCCATCTGCGCGGCGTGCACGAGTGCAACGACCGCTTCCACCTGACCCTGTTCGGCGCCTGCGGCAACGCCTATCTGGTCGCCTCGATCGAGCACTACATGCGGCTGAGCTTGCCGATCCGGGCCAAGACCCTGGCGGATCCGGAGAACCTGGAGGTGTCGCGCCGGCACCACCGGCTGATGATCGAGCTGCTGAAGGGCCGGGACAGCTGGGCCCTGGCCCAGCTCTGCATCGACCATCTGCAGCCGAGCAAGCAGGACTATCTGGCCCGGGCCGAGCGGACGTCCGACGCGGCTTGAGCTCAGCCGGGGTACAGCGCCGCCACCCGACGGGCGCCATCGGCCAGGGCCTGCCGCAGCTCCGGCGGCTCCAGCACCTCGATCGTGTCGGTGAAGCCGAGCAGCAGCCGCGCGGCATGGCCGACGCCCTCGATCGGCACCGTCGCCCGCCGCCAGCCTTCGGCGTCCGGCTCCGCCTGCTGCACTGCCTCCGCCGCGTCGGCGCCGAGCCGGTCGAGCAGCGGCAGCGCCTCCGGCGACACAAGCAGCACCGCCTCGGCCCGGCGCAGCTCCCTGGCGAAGCGCTGCAGCGACTCCTGCCATTGCGCTGCCAGGTCGAAGCCAGGCGGATAGTCAAAGCCGTCCGGCAGCACGTCGAGATCCAGCACCTTGGCCACCTTGTAGGTGCGGATGCCGTCGCCGATCCGCGCCATCAGGTACCAGGCGCCGGCCTTCAGCACGAGGCCGAGCGGATCGACCGTGCGCCGCACCGTGGCCGACCAGCTCTCGTAGCGGATCACCAAGCGGCGCTGGCCCCACACCGCCCGGGCGATCGCCGGCAGGTGCGGCGGCGGCTCGGCCCGGCGGTACCAGTCGACCGGGTCGAGGTGGAAGCGGTCGCCGACCCGGGCCGCCCCCTCCCCCGCCGCCTGGGGCACCGCCGCCAGCAGCTTCAGCCGCGCCGCCGCCAGCGGCTCGGCCAGGCCGAGATCCGCCGCCGGCCCGGGCAGCCCGGCCAGCAGCAGCGTCTCGGCCTCGCTTGCGGTCATCCCGGTCAGCCGGGTGCGGTAGCCGTCGAGCAACGCGAAGCCGCCGCCCGGCCCGCGATCGGCATAGACCGGCACCCCGGCGGCCGAGAGCTCGTCGATGTCGCGATAGACGGTGCGCACCGACACCTCGAATTCTTCCGCCAGCGCCTGGGCGGTCAGGCGGCCGCGGGACTGCAGCAGCAGCAGGATCGACAGCAGGCGGTTGGCGCGCATGACGCGAGCATAGCCGAAAAAATCCTGACACTGGATGTCAGTTGGTGGCCGGCATCATTCGTCGCATCGCCATTCCAACCCGGAGAGACCGATGCCCGCACTGTTCGCCAAGCCCGCCCCCGGCACCGACCCCAGCGTCCCCGACTCAGCCGGCGACGGCCGCGACGATTTCGGCCCCCTGTTCGGCCGCTGGTCGGTGTCGCACCGCCGGCTGCGCAAGCGCCTGGCCGGCGACACCCTGTGGGACGAGTTCGCCGGCGCCTCCGAGATGCGCTCGCTGATCGGCGGCCTGGGCACGATCGACGACAACATCCTCGAATTGCCGGCCGGGACCTACCGCGCCGCCACGCTGCGCCTGTTCGACACCGAGACCAGGCTGTGGTCGATCTGGTGGTTCGACGGCCGCACCCTGCACATGGACGAGGCGCCGCTGCGCGGCCGGTTCGATAACGGCGTCGGCACCTTCTTCGCCGACGACGTCTGGGAGGGCACGCCGATCCGGGTGCGCTTCATCTGGTCGGAGATCACCGGCCGGTCGGCGCGCTGGGAGCAAGCGTTCTCGACCGATGGCGGCGCGAGCTGGGAGACCAACTGGATCATGCGCTTCGAGCGGACCGGCGACTGACCGGCGCCGAATCTCCTGGGCAGCGCTCCCACGATGGTCCAGAACCGGAGATATCCGGCGGCACGGGGAAGGACCAGGATGGACGAGACCAAGATCGATCGGGAGGCCATGGGGCGCCTGGCCAAGGCGGTGGCCTTCATCTGCGGGCCGGAGCATGCGACCGCGCTGGCCCTGAAGGCCGCGGCGGAGAGCGGGATCGAGCGCGACATCAAGGCGGCCCGGGCCCTGTTCCTGAAGCTGAAGCCGGGCGACCGCAAAGCCGCCCTGACCATGCTGGACACCTGAGTCGGGGGCAGCGGCATGATCAGGGACCAGCAGCCGGACGACGATGCGGTGGTGCGGCAGCTGGTCGAGGACGCGTTCCGCGGCCGGCCCTACAGCGACGGCAGCGAAGCCCCCATCGTCGAGGCCCTGCGCGCGGCCGGGGTGCTGACGGTGGCGCTGGTGGCGGAGGAGGACGGCGAGATCGTCGGCCAGGTCGCCTTCTCGCCCATCACCATCAATGGCACGGCCCGGGACTGGTACGGACTCGGCCCCGTGGCGGTGCGTCCCGACCGGCAGGGCCAGGGCATCGGCCAGGCCCTGATCCGCGCCGGCCTCGACCGGATCCGCGCCCTCGGGGCCGAAGGCTGCGTCCTGGCCGGGGCGCCGGGCTACTACGGCCGCTTCGGCTTCGCCGCGGACCCGCGGCTGCAGTCGCCGGGCATCCCGGCCCAATACTTCCTGGTGCTGCCCTTCGGCGCCGAAGTGCCGGACGGAACGGTGACGTTCCACGCGGCATTCGGCGTCGAGCCCTAGGCGCAGGGCGCCGACCGCGCCATGCCGCCGAAGGCGTCGAGCAGCCGGTCGCGCCAGGCGAAGACCGGATCGTCCGGCTGCAGCAGCTCGATCGGGCTGGTGCAGCGGGCCCACATGAACATGCCGAAGGCGCAGTAATCGGCATAGGCCGGCTGCGGCCCGGAGAGGAACGGGTCCTGGGCCAGCACCCGGCGCAGCGGCGTCAGCACCTGCTTCAGGGCGGCCATATGGGCCGGCCGGTCGGCCACCACCTCTTCCAGCCGCTGCCCGAAGCGGATCTCGCGCGAGCTGCGGAAGTAGTCGAGGTCGCGCTCGTCGAGGCAGCCGAAGATGTCGACCAGGATGATCCGGACGATGGCCGGCAGCAGCGTGGTGTCGGCCCAGGCGTTGGCGAAGCGCGCCAGCGGGATCGCCGCGGCCCCGCCGAACAGCGACGGCCGGTCCGGGAACCGCTCCTCCAGATGCAGCGCGATCCGCCAGGAATCGGAGACGGACTCGCCGTCATGCACCAGCACGGGCACGAGGCCCTGGCCGGAGAAGGCGATCGCCTCCTTCTCCGCGAAGCGCCAGGGGACGCGCTCGGCCTCCAGCCCCTTATGGGCCAGGGCCATGCGGGTCTTCCAGCAATGCGGGCTGAAGCGCAGCGCGGCGTCGGCGCCGGCCAGCTCGTAGAGGGTGAGAGCAGCGTCGCCCATGGTTCAGGCCCGGCCCTGCACGGTCGCCGCCGACTGGCCGAACAGATGACGCTTCGACTCCTCCGTCACCGTCGGCACGGTGTTGATCTGGGCGGCGATCTCATAGGCGCGGACCACCGACGGCCGGGCCGCCATGACGGCGAACCAGCGCGCGACGTTCGGGAAATCCTCGAGCCGCTGCTGCTGCCGCTGATACGGCACGACCCAGGGATAGATGGCGATGTCGGCGATCGAGAACTCGCCGGCCACGTGCTCCCGGCCGGCCAGCTGGCGGTCGAGCACGCCATAGAGCCGCCCGGTCTCCTTGACGTAGCGCTCGGTCGCATAGGGGATGCGCTCCGGCGCATAGACCGAGAAGTGATGGTTCTGCCCGGCCATCGGCTCGAGGCCGCCCATCTGCCAGTACAGCCACTGCAGCACCCCGAACCGCTCGCGCGGGCTCCGCGGCAGCAGCCGGCCGGTCTTGTCGGCGAGGTATTCCAGGATGGCGCCGGATTCGAAGATCGAGATCGGCGCGCCGCCCTCCGCCGGGTCATGGTCGACGATGGCGGGGATGCGGTTGTTCGGGGCGATGGCCAGGAAGTCCGGCTTGAACTGGTCGCCCTGGGAGATGTTCACCGGGAGGATGCGGTAGGGCAGCCCGAGCTCCTCCAGCGCGATCGTGATCTTGTGGCCGTTCGGCGTGGTCCAGTAATGCAGGTCGATCATCATCCGATCCTCAGGGTCTGGCCGTCGCGAGGTCGATCGGCTATGTTTGACATCAATGTCAAATTTGACATCGATGTCAAGGATGATCGGAGCTGCCATGGCCGGCGTGCGGCAATTCGACGAAGGCGAGATGCTGGCGGAGGCGCTGGGCGTGTTCTGGCGCAAGGGGCTGCGCGCCACCACCATGCAGGACATCGCCCAGGCGACCGGCGTGCTGCGCGGCTCGCTCTACAACGCCTATGGCGGCAAGGAGGAGATCTTCCTGCTGGCCTTCGACTCCTATGTCGGGCGGTTCCTGGACAACATCCGGCAGGCCCTGGGCTCGACGCCGGCCCCGGAACAGGGGCTGCGGGCGCTGTTCGATGCCGCCATCGCCAGCATGACCAGCGGCTCGCCGGCGCGCGGCTGCCTGAGCACCAGGACGGCGACCGAGCCGGCGGCGCTGGACGACCCGCGGCTGCAGGCACGGCTGCGCGGCATGCTGGACGAGTTGCGCCGCATCGTCCTGGCCGCGCTGTCGACCGAGGCGGCCCGCGCCCGGCTGGCGGTGACGCCGGACGAGGCCGCCGACCTGGTCGTCACCTTCACCCGCGGCCTGGCGGTGATGGAGCGCGTCTACCAGGACGCGGCCCATCTCGACCGGATCGTCGCGGCGCTGGTGCGGGCGCTGTTCCGCTAACGTCCCGACTTATTTCGAAAATCGAAATTATCCGGCTTGTCCTCCTCGGTATCGTGAAATATGAATCCCATCGGACGCCGTCCTCGCGAATGAAGGGCGGCGCAGCGGGGGCGAGATGGGGCGAGGCACCGGAGAGCTGGACCTGCGCGGGCGCGATGCCTCGGAGTTGCTGCGCCTGATCCACCGCCGCGGCGGCGCCAGCCGGATCGAGGCGGCGCGCGAGCTCGGCCTCAGCGCCTCGGCCATGACCCCCCTGGTCCGCACCCTGATCGGCCACGGCCTGCTGCGCGAGACCGGCGCCAAGGCGTCCGGCGGCGGCCGGCCCCGGATGATGCTGGGCCTCGACCCCGGCTACGGCACGCTGCTGGGCCTGCATCTCGGCGCCGACGCGGCGCAGCTGGTGATCGCCGACCTGGCCGGCACGCCGCAGCAGAGCCCGATCCCCCTGCCCGCCCCGGCCAATGACGACCCGTCGCCGCTGGTCGATGCCCTCGACCGCCTGCGCCGCAAGGGCGGTGCCGGCTGGGACACCCTCGCCGCCGGCGGCGTAGTGCTGGGCGAGGTCGGGCCGCGCCGGGCCGAGGTGATCGGCGCCGGCCAGCGCCTGACCGCGGCGCTGCAGGACGCCTTCGGCATCGGCGTCACGGCCGAGACGCCGTCCAACGCCATCGTCGTCGCCGAGCGCATGCTGGGCCTGGCCCGGGCCTATGAGAACTACGCCGTGGTCAGCCTGCAGAACGAGATCGGCTCCGGCATCTCGATCAATGGCGACGTCTATCGCGGCAAGGGCCAGGCCGGCGAGATCGGCCATCTGTCGCTGGCGCCCTATTCCGGCGCCGCCTGCCGCTGCGGCAAATGCGGCTGCCTGGCCTCGCTGGCCTCGCTCTCCGCGATCTCGCGCCAGGCGCTGAAGCGCGGCCTGTCGGACGACATCGCCGTGCTGGCCCATATCGCGTCGCAGGGCGACCCGGAGGCGATCGAGATCTTCGACTGCGCCGGCCGCTGGATCGGCCAGGCCCTGGCCCAGATCGCCAACCTGTTCGACCTCGAGGCGATCGTGTTCCGGGCGCCGCAGCCGGCCCTGAACATCTACCTGCTGAAGGCGCTGAACGAGAGCTTCCGCGCCCATGGCTACAATTTCGACGAGTGCCGCACCGGGATCGTCATCAGCCCCGACGAGGGCGACGGCTATCTGCGCGGCGCTGTCGGCCTGGCGCTGGACCTACTGCTGCGCCAGGGCGGGATGAGACGCCCGCCCTGATCCCGCCGGGATCGGGGCGTCGCCAAGCAACACCAGCCAGCCACGGGAGGCTACAATGAACCTGCGCAGCATGCGGTTGGGGCCAGCCTTTTGCATCCTCGCTCTGGCCGCCAGCCTGTCCGGCCCGGCCCTGGCCGAGACTGCCGAGATCCGCTTCTTCATCCCCGGCGCCAGCGACGAGGTCAGCCAGAAGACCCTGCCGGTCTTCATCGCCGATTTCGAGGCCAAGAACCCCGACATCAAGGTGAAGGTCGAAGGCGTCGGCTGGGACGAGGCGTTCCAGAAGCTGTCGACCGACTTCATCGCCGGCCGCGCCGCCGACGTCGTCTACATCGGCACCCGCAACGTCGCCGAATTCTCGATGATGGGCGCGATCCAGCCCATCGACGGGCTGGTCGACGCCGCGACGCTGGGGCGGATCCCGGAACCGCTGCGCGTCGCGGCGCAGTTCGGCGGCAAGCAGATGGCCGCGCCCATGGCCTTCTCGACCCAGGCCCTCTACTACCGCACCGACCTGATCCCGACCCCGCCCAAGACCTGGGACGAACTGGTGGCCACGGCCAAGGCAGTGACCGAAAAGAACCCCGGCATGTATGGCTACGCCACCTCGGCCGCGGCGCATGTCACCCTGGTCAGCCAGTTCCTGAACTTCGTCTACCAGAATGGCGGCGAGGCCTTCGACGCGGCAGGCGAGACCAGGATCAACAGCCCGGAGGCGGCGCAGGCGCTGCAGTTCTATGTCGACCTGTTCCAGAAGGACAAGGTCGTGCCCAACCCGCTGGAGCTGAACCGCGAGCAGCACCCGCCGCTGTTCGCCCAGGGCAAGATCGCGATGATGGTCAGCGGCCCCTGGGGCAAGTCGATCATGGGCCTGGACCCGGACAACAAGACCGCCCCCTATGCCGTCGCGCCGCTGCCCTGCGGCAAGGAATGCAAGGGCGAGCTGGTGTCGGACAGCCTCGCCATCTCGGCCAAGAGCGAGCATCCCGAGGCCGCGGGCAGGTTCGTCGCCTATCTGCTGCAGCCCGAGGTCCACGCCAAGTGGGACGACCAGCGCGGCCTGGTGCCGCTGCTGGCCGAGGAGGAGCAGATGGACACCTTCAAGACGCCGTTCTGGCAGACCTTCATCGCCATGAAGGCGAACGGCTTCTCCCAGCCGACGCCGCGCGCTTGGCAACCCTTCGAGAAGATCCTGGTCGAGGCGGTGCAGTCGGCCATCCTGGGCAAGGTGACGCCGCAGGAGGCGCTGGACACTGCGGCGGAGAAGATCCGCAAGGCCCGCATCGAACCGCGCGCCTGACCCCGTGGTCGCGCTCGCCTCCACCGTGCCGCGCCGGGCCGCCCGGGCCCGCCCCTGGTCGCCGGACCGGGCGCCCTGGCCCTATCTGGCGCTGCCGCTGCTGCTGATCGTCGCCCTCTTGGGCCTGCCGGTGCTGCGGATATTCTGGCAGTCGGTGCATCACGTGGTGCTGACCGCGCCCTGGGAGGGCAACGACTTCGTCGGCGCCGAGAACTTCCTGGCGCTGGTGCAGGAGCCGGCCTTCCTGCGGACGCTGCAGCTGACCGTGGTGTGGACCGCCTGCTCGGTCGGGGCGAAGCTGCTGATCGGCCTGGGCGGGGCGCTGCTGCTGCAGCGCCCCTTTCCCGGCCGCAAGGTCTATCTGGCGCTGCTGATGCTGCCCTGGGTGACGCCGGCGGTGATCGCCGCCATTTCCTGGCGCTGGGTGCTGGACGGCCAGTCCGGCTGGATCAACGCCGTGCTGCTGGTCACCGGCGCGATCCGCGAGCCGATCTCCTTCCTCGGCCAGGAGACCACGGCCTTCATCGCTACCGTGGTGGTCGACGCCTGGCTGGGCATCCCGTTCATGGTGGTGACGCTGATGGCCGGGCTGCAGCGCATCCCCGACGACTATGTCGAGGCGGCGCGGATCGACGGCGCCGGCCCGGTTCAGATCTTCCGCCGCATCACCTTGCCGCTGCTGCGGCCGGTGCTGATGACCTGCGTGCTCTTGTCCACCGTCTGGACCTTCAACTCCTTCCAGGTGATCTGGCCGCTGACCAAGGGCGGACCGGCCGGGGCCACCGCGACCCTGCCGATCCAGATCTACGAGACCGCCTTCGGCAGCTTCGATTTCGGCACCTCCTCGGCCATGGCGGTCGTGGTCTTCGCCATCCTGATGTCGGTGTCGCTGCTGTACTGGCGCGTGCTGAAGGGGGGCGAGGAATGACCGCCCCCAGCACCTTTGGGCGTCGCACCCTGCCCGAGATCGGCCGGCACGGCGCGCTGATCCTGCTGCTGGGCTTCCTGCTGCTGCCGGTCTGGGTGATGCTGAAGACCTCCTTCACCCCCTATGACCGACTCTATGTCTGGCCGCCGGAGTTCCTGCCGACCAGCCTTGACCTGGGCAACTACGCCCGCGCTTTGTTCGGTCCGTACCGGGTGGTCGAGGCGCTGGGCAACAGCCTGATCATCGCCGGCTGCGCCGCCGCGATCTCCACCAGCTTCGGCTTCCTCGGCGCCTACGGCCTGGCGCGGTTCCGCTTCACCGGCCGCACCACGCTGCTGTTCGTGGTGCTGGCGACGCAGATGCTGTCGCCGGTCGTCATCGTCATCCCGCTCTACGAATTCATGATCGCGGCCGGCCTGCTGGACACCTACCTGTCGGTGATCCTGTGCGACGTAGCCCTGGCCACGCCGATCGCGATCTGGCTGCTGCACGGCTTCCTGCTGGGCATCCCGCGCGAGCTGGAGGAGGCGGCGATGGTCGATGGCTGCTCCCGCCTCAAGAGCCTGTGGCACATCATCCTGCCGGTGGTGCGGCCGGGGCTGGCGATGACCGCGATCTACACCTTCATCCATGCCTGGAGCGACCTGATCTTCCCGCTGGTGATGCTGACCGACGACGGCAAATGGCCGATGACCCTGGCCCTGACCCGCTTCGTCGGCGAGAACGTGATCCGCTGGGACACTCTGATGGCCGCCGGCGTCGTCACCACCCTGCCCGCCGCCATCCTGTTCGCCCTGGTCCAGAAACACTTCACCCGCGGCATGGTCGCCGGCGCGGTGAAGGGATAGCCTGCAACTCCATCGTTCGAGCCTGAAAGCCAAGACCGATGTCCAAATCCCTGAAATCCCAGCAGATCCGCGTCGCCGTCATCGGCGCCGGCAGCCGCGGCATCGAGGCCTATGGCGACTACATCCGCCGCCGGCCCGATCAGGCCCGGGTCGTCGCCATCGCCGATCCGCGGGCCGACCGGCTGCAGGACGCCGCCGCCCGCCACGGCCTGGGCGCCGAGCATCTCTACGCCGACTGGCGCGACCTGCTGGCCCGCGAGACCGAGCTCGACGCCGTCCTGATCACCACCCCGGACGCGCTGCATCTGGAGCCGGCCCTGGCCGCGATCCGCCGCGGCCTCGGCATCCTGCTGGAGAAGCCGATCTCGCCGACCGAGGAGGAGACCCGCATCCTGGCCGAGGCCGCGCGGGAGACCGGCGCGGACGTCACCGTCGCCCATGTGCTGCGCTACACCGCCTTCTTCTCGCGCATCAAGGAGATCCTGGACCGCGGCGTGATCGGCCGGCTGGTGACGTTGCGCCAGACCGAGCATATCGGCTACTGGCACTTCGCCCACAGCTTCGTGCGCGGCAACTGGCGGCGCGAGGATGAATCGAGCCCGCTGATCCTGGCCAAGACCTGCCACGACCTGGACATCATCCGCTGGCTGGCCGGCGCGCCCTGCACGGAGCTCTCCTCCTACGGCTCGCTGTCCCAGTTCCGGCGCGAGAACGCGCCCGACGGGTCGACCGACCGCTGCGACGAGGGCTGCAAGGTCGAGCGCAGCTGCCCCTACTCGGCCCAGCGCCTGTACCTGGAGAAGTTCAAGCCGGCCGACCGCTGGCCGCACAAGGTGCTGACCCTCGACACCTCGCCCGACGGCATCCGCACGGCGCTGCGGGAGGGGCCCTATGGCCGCTGCGTCTATCGCTGCGACAACGACGTGGTCGACAACCAGGTGGTGGCGATGCGCTTCGCCAACGGCGTCAGCGGCACGCTGAATGTCAGCGCCTTCACCGCCGAGAACACGCGGACATTGCATCTGATGGGCACCCATGGCGAGATCTCCGGGCACCTGGAGAACAACGAGATCACGGTGATCGACTTCCGCACCGACGACGTCACCACCATCCGCCTGACCACGGTCGAGGACAGCGGCCACAGCGGCGGCGACGACCGGCTGATGGCCGAGTTCCTGGGCCGGCAGATCCAGCGCCGCGGCCGCAGCCAGGTGAACGTCTCGCTGACCTCGCTGGAGGAGTCGCTGGACAGCCACTTCATGGCCTTCGCCGCCGAACGCTCGCGCCGCACCGGCACCGCGGTCCGGCTGTGATGGGTCTGCCTTGAGCGACGGCGCGGCGGGCGGGGCCGAGACGCGGCCGGATCACGGCAGGCTGCGCGCCGTCGCCGCACTGTCGGCGCATTACGGGGTCAGCGGCATCCTGACCCCCTATCTGCCGGTGTGGCTGGCGGCGAGCGGCCTGGCAGCCGACGCGGTCGGCTGGACCATGGCCGCCGGCTTCGCCCTGCGCGCCGTCTGCATCCTCGGCTTCGGCATGGTCGCGACCCTGCTGCTGCCGGCCGGCGGCGTGGCCGCCGGCGCCGCCGTCTCCGCCGCCCTGGTGCTGATCGCGGCCACGCTGATCGCGAATCCCGGCACCGTCGGCCTGTTGTCGGTCCTGGCGGTGGGGCTGGTCTACGGCTCGATCCCGCTGATCGAAAGCTTCGCCAACACCGTGACCCTGCGCAGCGGCCATGGCTACGGCCGGATGCGGGCCTGGGGCTCCTTCGCCTTCCTGATCGGGAATGTCGGCATGGGGGCGCTGCTGATCCTGCCGGACGGCGCCGCGCTGCTGCCCTACATCACCGCCGGGCTGCTGCTGTGCCTGTGTCTGTCGGTGCTAGGCCCGTCCTGGCAGCCGCCGACGCCGCGCCTCGACCCGCGCGCCGCCGCCGCGGCCCTGGCGGTGGCGGCGCCGCTGCTGGCCCCGGCCCTGCTGCTGCAGGCCTCGCACGCCTTCTACTATTCCTTCGGCACCCTGTGGTGGATCGACCACGGCGTCGCCAAGGGCAGCACCGGCATCGTCTGGGGCGCCGCCGTCGCCGCCGAGATCGTGGTCTACCGCTATGCCGCCCGGCGGCTGGAGAAGATCCCGCCGGCGACGCTGCTGGCGGTGTGCTGCCTGGTCGCGATCGGCCGCTGGCTGCTGCTGGCGACCGACCCGCCCTTGCCCCTGATCATCCTCAGCCAGTTCGGCCACGCCATGACCTTCGGCGGCGCCTATCTGGCGGCCCAGACCGTGATCCGGACGAAGATCCGGCCGGAGCTGCACTACATGGCCCAGGCCGGCTACGCCTTCCTGACCACCTTCGTCGGCCTGGCCGGGACCACCGCGCTGATCCCCTGGGCGCTGCGCGTCACCGGAACCGATCCCTGGCTGCTGATGGCCGCGATCGCCGCGGCGGCGCTGGCCTGGCTGGGCCTGGCCCGGATCGCCCGCCCCGCGCCATAGTGCTGCGCAGGTCACCGGACCGCTTCCGCGCATCGGCGAAGCAGGATACAACTCCGCCCGCCCGCCTGCCCTCCCCATCATCGCAAAGCAGACCGCGTGCCTGCCTCCAGACTGTCCCTGACCCGTGCCCTGGTCTATCTGGGCGCCTTCTGCCAACGCCATGCGCTATGGGTGATCGGCGCCGCGCTGGTGCTGTCGGTCTGCGCCGTGCTGGTGGTGATGCACCGCCTGTCGATCAACACCGACACCGGCACGCTGATCGATCCCGACCTGCCCTGGCAGCAGGACAACGCCGCGCTCGACAAGGCGTTTCCGCAGAACACCAACCTGCTGGCCATCGTCATCGACGGCCAGACGCCGGAGCTGGCGGAATCGGCGGCGGCGCAGCTGACCAAGGCACTGACGGCGGAGCCGTCGCTGTTCAGGACCGTCCGCCGCCCGGATGGTGGGCCGTTCTTCGACAAGAACGGCCTCCTGTTCCTGTCGCTGAAGGAGGTGCAGCAGACGGCTGACGACGTCATCGCCGCCCAGCCGCTGCTCGGCGGCCTGGCCGCCGACCCGACGCTGCGCGGGCTGTTCGGCGTCCTCGACCTCGTCCTGCAGGGCGTCCAGACGGGCCAGGCGGATCGGTCGCAGATGCAGCCGGCCTTCACCGGGATGGCGGCGACGATCGACGCCAACCTGACGTCCGACCACGTGGTCCAGCCGCTGTCCTGGCAGTCGCTGCTGTCCTCGGGCCCGCCCTCGCCGCGGGCCCTGCGCCGCTTCGTGCTGGCGCAGCCGGTGCTCGACTACGGCGCGCTCGAACCCGGGGCAAAGGCCACCGACTTCGTCCGCGCCACGGCGGAGACGCTGCACCTGACCCCGGCTTACGGCGTCACCGTGCGGCAGACCGGCAACATCCCGCTGAACGACGACCAGTTCGCCAGCGTCAGCGAGGGCATCGGCCTGTCGACCACGGTGTCGGTGGTGCTGGTGCTGGGGCTGCTGCTGCTGGCCCTGCGCTCCTTCGCCATGACCGCGGCGATCATGATCACGCTGGCGGTCGGGCTGCTGATGACCGCGGCCTTCGCGGCGCTGGCCGTGGGCGCCCTGAACCTGATCTCGGTCGCCTTCGCCGTGCTGTTCGTCGGCATCGCCGTCGATTTCGGCGTCCAGCTCTGCATCGCCGTGCGGGCCAAGCGCACCACCGCGCCCAACAGCTTCGCCGCCACCAACGCCGCCATCCGCCGCGTCGGCAGCGCCCTGGTGCTGGCCGCGCTGTCCGCCGCCAGCGGTTTCTTCGCCTTCCTGCCGACCGACTATCGCGGCGTCTCCGAGCTCGGGCTGATCGCCGGCGTCGGCATGCTGATCGCCGTCGCGCTGAACCTGACGCTGCTGCCGGCGCTGCTGGCGGTGCTGCCGGTGCGGGCCGAGCCGCGCGAGGTCGGCTGGACGGAGCTGGCCCCGGCCGACCGCTTCCTGCTGAAGCACCGGCGCCTGGTGCTGGCCGCCGGTGCGCTGCTGGCGCTGGCGTGTCTGGCGCTGATGCCGCGGCTGACCTTCGACTTCAACCCGCTGAACCTGGTGGATCCGCGCTCCGAAGCGGCCTCGACGATGCTCGAGCTGATGCGGGACCCGCTGACCACGCCGAACACCATCGACATCCTGACCCCGTCGGTCGAGGCCGCGGCGGCGCTGACGCCGAAGCTGCAGGCCCTGCCCGAGGTCGACACCGTGCTGTCGCTGAACAGTTTCGTGCCGACCGACCAGGAGGCCAAGCTGGCGATCCTGTCCGACCTCGCCTTGCTGATCGGCCCGACCCTCGACGCGCCGGCCAGCGAGGCGCCGCCGTCCGACGATGCGGTTCGCGCGGCTGCCGCCAAGACCGCGGCGACTTTGCGCCAGATCGCGCCGGAGCCGGACAGCCCCGAGCGCCGCCTGGCCGACGGGCTGGACCGGCTGTCCAAGGCCGATGCGGCGACCCTGGCCCGGGTCAGCGAAGCCCTGCTGAACGCGCTGCCGATGACGCTGGACCGGCTGCGGCGGCTGCTCTCGGCCGGACCGGTGACGCTGGCCGACCTGCCGCAGGACCTGAGGGAGACCTGGGTCGCGCCGGACGGCCAGGCCAAGCTGACGGCGTTCCCCAAGGGCAATGCCGCCGACAACACGGTCATGGAGCGCTTCGTCGACGCCGTCCGCGCGATCGCGCCGCACGCCACCGGCACCGCGGTGACGATCCAGGAATCGAGCCGCACCATCGTCGGCGCCTTCATCACCGCCGGCATTCTGGCGACCGTGATGATCGCGGCCCTGCTCGCGGTCGCGCTGCGCCGGCTGCGCGACGTGCTGCTGGCGCTGACGCCGTTGCTGCTGGCCGGCCTCCTGACGTTGGCGGCCACCATCGTCACCGGCATGCCGATCAACTTCGCCAACATCATCGCCCTGCCGCTGCTGCTCGGCGTCGGCGTCGCCTTCGACATCTACTTCGTGGTGAACTGGCGCGCCAGGCGCGGCGAGCCGCTGCAGTCCAGCACCACCCGCGCCATCGTGTTCAGCGCGCTCACCACCGGCTCTGCCTTCGGCAGCCTGTGGCTCTCGCCCCATCCCGGGACGGCGGGCATGGGCGAGCTGCTGACGGTCGAGCTGCTGTTCACCCTGTTCGCCGTGCTGGTGTTCATGCCAGCGCTGCTCGGCCCGCCCGCGCCACCGCGGCGCCATCATCAGGCCCCACCGTGAAGCCAGGCTTCACGGAGCGTCCGGATCAGGCCCGGTGACGGCCCGGCCGGATGCGGCTAGTCTCGCCCGGCCGCGACTGTCGCGGCCCCGGTCGGCGCCCGGGTTCCGGCGCCCAATACGAAGCGGTCTGACGGAAGGGGAACAAAGTTTTTCGTCAGGTGGTTGTTGCCGCACAGGCCGCAGGATATTGTTCGGATTGTAACTTTCCACTCCGTCGCGGGATCGGGTCGATCCGGACCGCGGTCGGAAACGTGCCAGGCCGCCGATTCCCGGCGGGATACTTCACCGACTTTCGGTTGCTTACGGGATCGGACCGGACATGCCGTTGCGCTCACGTGGATCCTTTCGCCCCCTTGCCCTCGGCGTCGCCGCGCTCCTCGCCGCCTCCGCGCTGAGCGGCTGCGCCACGCCGCCGACCGACCCGGCGCAGCGGGCCGAGTTCGACCGGATCAACGATCCGCTCGAGCCGATGAACCGGGCGATCTTCGACTTCAATCAGGCGCTCGACAAGAACGCCATCCGGCCGGTGGCGATCGCCTATCGCGACGTGGTGCCGGAGTTCGCCCGCGACGGCCTGCACAACGCGCTGCAGAATTTCGGCGAGCCGGTGATCTTCGTGAACAAGGTGCTGCAGGGCGAGCCGATCGCCGCCATCAAGACGCTACTGCGCTTCCTGGCGAACTCGACCTTCGGCCTCGGCGGCTTCATCGACGTCGCCACGCCCCAGGGCGTGGTCCGGCAACAGGCCGGCGATTTCGGCGCCACGCTGTACAAATGGGGCATCGGCGACGGCCCGTACCTGATGCTGCCCCTGCTCGGCCCCTCGAATCCGCGTGATACGGTCGGCTTCGCGGTCGACACGGTCAGCAGCCCCTGGGGCTACATCGTCAATATCCCGACCGAGGCGAGCGTCGGCCAGTTCGTGTTCAGGGGCGTCGACGTGCGGTCGCGCACGGTCGACGCCACGGATGAGCTGGAGCGCAACTCGGTCGACTACTACGCCACGCTGCGCAGCGTGTTCCGGCAGTACCGGCAGGCCGAACTCGACGGCGGCCAGGCCCCGTCGGGCGGCGACCTCTACACCGATCCCGCCGGAGCGGCGGCGGCCGGCCCGGCCGCGGCCGGCGCCGCCAGCGACGTCCCGGCCTCGCAGCTGCCGGACATTCCCTGACCGACGGCCGGGCGGGAGCGACGCTCCCGCCCGGATCGAGGCCTATTTCTTCGGCGTCAGCTCGACGATCTTGCCTTCGATCAGCTTGATCAGCGCGTCGCCGCCGCCGCTGCGCAGGGTCGCGCCGAATTCGGACCGGTAGTTGGCGAGCTGGCTGATCGTGCCGTTCAGATAGACGTCGATGATCTGCCAGTTCGGCCCGCGCAGCCGGTAGTTCAGCGGCACCGGATCCCCGTTCGGCCGCACCAGCCTGGTGTTGACCACCTGGTCGCCGCCGCTGACCGGCTTGGCGTCCTCGGCCTGGAAGCTCTCGCCGCTGTAGCCGTTGAAGCGGGCGGCATAGGTGGTGATGCTGAAGCGGCGGAAGGCATCCGTCACCTTCTGCTGTTGGGTCGGGCTCAGGGTCGACCAGTCCGGGCCGACGGAGATTCGGGCCATCAGCGGCAGGTTGAACGCCTGGTCGAGCACCGGCTCGAGCTTCTGATAGCGTCCGCGGAAGCCCAGCGAGTCGGCGTTCTTCATGACGTCGAGCAGGGCGTTGTCGAGGGTGTCGACGACCTGGCGCGGCTCCGCGGCCTGTGCCGGCAGCGCCGCGAAGGGCAACGGCAGCAGGAGTGCGAAGGCCAGGGCAAGGCGTCTGGAGAAGGCAGGCGAGCGCATGGTTTCTCTTCCGATTCGGAATGTTGGTCCGCCGCCATCCGGGCTCGCGACGCGGCGCAATCGACCCATGATGGCTTCAACCCGCCCCTTTGCCGAGAAGTTCCGAACGCCGCCGCGTCGGAATTCAGCTGTGACGGCCAGCACATCGGCCATGCGGTGAATTTGATAAATATCAATCCCAACCCATTGCACGTCCCGCTCGTGGTCACCTTAGTGACACGCAAAGTTGGTGCGTAGTATGGTTCAAATTGAGAGCGATTCACTCTGGCGAATTCCAGGCCCAGCCAGAACATCAAGGTGCGTAATGCGGATCATCTTGGCCCAGCCGCGAGGCTTCTGCGCCGGCGTCGAACGCGCGATCGAGATCGTCGAGCGAGCGCTGGAGATCTACGGCCAGCCCGTCTATGTCCGGCACGAGATCGTGCACAACCGGCACGTGGTCGAGAGCCTGCGCGCGAAGGGTGCCCGTTTCGTCGAAGAGTTGGATGAGGTGCCGGCCGGCAGCATCACGATCTTCAGCGCGCATGGCGTCGCCCAGTCGGTGGAGAGCGACGCGGCGCAGCGCGGGCTGCAGGTGATCGACGCGACCTGCCCGCTGGTGTCGAAGGTGCATATCGAAGGCCGCAAATACGCGGCCCAGGACCGCACCGTGATCCTGATCGGCCATGCCGGCCATGCCGAGGTCGAGGGCACCACCGGGCAGATCCCCGGCGGCGTCACCCTGATCTCGACGGTCGAGGATGTCGCCACGCTGGAGGTGCCGGATCCCCAGCGGGTGTCCTACATCACCCAGACGACGCTGAGCGTCGACGACACCAAGGCGGTGATCGACGCCCTGAAGGCCAGGTTCCCGGCCATCGTCGGCCCCGACACCAAGGACATCTGCTACGCCACCCAGAACCGCCAGGGCGCGGTGCGCGAGCTGGCGGAGAGGGTCGACGTGCTGCTGGTGATCGGCGCCCGCAACAGCTCGAATTCGAACCGCCTGCGCGAGATCGGCGACGAGCTCGGGGTGCCGAGCTACCTGATCGACGACGCCTCGGCGCTGGATCCGGCCTGGCTGGAAGGCAAGGAGACGGTCGGCATCACCGCCGGCGCCTCCGCCCCCGACAGCCTGGTGCAGGAGCTGGTCGAGACCCTGCGACGTTTTGGCGACGTCGAGGTCTCGACGCTGCGCGGCGTCGATGAGAATATCCGCTTCCGTCTGCCCTCCCAGTTGACCGCACCGGTTCCCGCCGAGTAGGCATAGTCGCTTGGCCCGGATTTTGGCCGACAGTTTTGCGAAGGTCCCATGGGTATACCGCTTCAACAGCAGATCCGTATCGGCGCTTACCTTCTGAAGAACCACCTGATGGGCACCAAGCGGTACCCGATGGTTCTGATGCTGGAGCCGCTGTTCCGGTGCAACCTGGCCTGCGCCGGTTGCGGCAAGATCGACTACCCGAACGAGATCCTGAACCAGCGCCTGTCGGTGGCCGACTGCCTGCAGGCGGTGGATGATTCGGGCGTGCCGGTGGTCTCGATCGCCGGCGGCGAGCCGCTGCTGCACAAGGAGATGGCGGAGGTGGTGCAGGGCATCATCGACCGCAAGAAATACGTCTACCTGTGCACCAACGCGCTGCTGATGGAGAAGAAGCTCGATCAGTACAAGCCGAGCCCGTTCCTGATCTGGTCGGTGCATCTCGACGGTGACCAGGAGGACCATGACCGGTCGGTGTGCCAGGACGGTGTCTACGACCGCGCGGTCAGTGCGATCAAGGCCGCCAAGGCCCGCGGCTTCCGCGTCAACATCAACTGCACCCTGGTCAACAACGCCGTGCCGGAGCGCGTCGCGAACTTCTTCGACGACG
This sequence comes from Inquilinus sp. CA228, assembly GCF_052078665.1. Lineage (NCBI taxonomy): Bacteria > Pseudomonadati > Pseudomonadota > Alphaproteobacteria > Rhodospirillales > Rhodospirillaceae > Inquilinus > Inquilinus sp. CA228. The sequence goes on from NZ_JBQJIK010000030.1 coordinate 56,747, forward strand.
TCAAGGCGATGGGCGTCGACGCCATCACCGTGTCGCCGGGCTACGCCTATGAGCGGGCGCCGGACCAGCAGCACTTCCTCAACCGCCAGACCACCAAGCAGCTGTTCCGCGACATCTTCAAGCGCGGCGACAACGGCAAGCGCTGGTCGTTCAGCCAGTCTTCGATGTTCCTCGACTTCCTGGCCGGCAACCAGACGTATCACTGCACGCCGTGGGGCAACCCGACCCGGACCTATTTCGGCTGGCAGCGGCCCTGCTACCTCCTCGGCGAAGGCTACGCCCAGACCTACAAGGAGCTGATGGAGGAGACGGACTGGGACAAGTACGGCACCGGCAACTACGAGAAGTGCGCCAACTGCATGGTGCATTCGGGCTATGAGGCCAGCGCTGTCAAGGACATGTTCCGCAACCCGCTGAAGGCCTTCCTCGTCGGCATGCGCGGCATCCGCACCGAGGGGCCGATGGCGCCGGAGATCTCGCTGGACCGGCAGCGCCCGGCCGAGTTCGTGTTCTCCTCCCATGTCCAGAAGGCGCTGGAGAAGCTACGCCACACCCCGAAGGTCGCGGCCGCCAAGGGCGCCGGCGGCGGCAAGTAACGCCGCCATCGCCGCGCTGCTCTGCCGCCCCAGGCGGATCAGCGCCGGCAGCTGACTCGGACTGCGGGCCAAGGCCCGCAGCACCGGCCCGATCGCCGGGCGCCCCTCGCTGTCGAGACCGACCAGCGCCGCCGGCGGCAGTCCATGCGCGGCCGGGTCGGCCACGGCCCGCAGCACGCCGAAGGGCAGCTCGGCTTCCGCCGCGGCCGCCGCCACCGCAGCACTTTCCAGATCGACGATGACCGCGCCGCTGTCGCGATGCAGCCGGGCCTTGGCTGCGGCCGTGTCGACGATGACGTCGCCGCCCCAGACATCCCCGCGAACCGCATGGGGCAGGACGGCCGCGATCCGTGCCGCCAGGTCCGGATCGCAGGCGTAGAGTGCCCCGCCCGTCGCCACGGCAGCGCCGATCACCAGATCCCCGGTCGCCAGTTCCGGCGCCAGCCCGCCGGCGATGCCGAAGCTGAGCAGCGCCGTGGCGCCCCTGCTGATCAGATCACGGGCCAGAGCGGCAGCCCGGCCCGGATCGCTGGCCGAGCAGGCGACCAGCGGCGAGATCCGCCGCGCGATCTCCGCCTCCTTCGCCAGTCCGGTCAGGATGCCGAGCATGCGAGGCGCCGCTTACATGCCCACCTCGACCCGGCCGCTGTTGCTGTCGCGCAGGCGGCGATAGCGGGACAGGGCCCAGGTCGGGAAGAAGGCCGGGTAGCCGTGATAGCGCAGGTAGAACACCCGCGGAAACCCAACCGCGGTGAAGCTCGGCTCGTCCCACAGCCCGTCCGCACGCTGATGCGCCGAGAGCCAGGCGACGCCGCGCTCGACCGCCGGATGCCCGGTCTCGCCCACCGCCATCAGCCCCAGCACCGCCCAGGCGGTCTGCGACGCGGTCGAGGTCGCCGGCGTCATCTCCGGCCTGCCCTCGTAGTAGCTGTCGCCGGATTCGCCCCAGCCGCCATCCTCGCGCTGCTGCGCCGCGAGCCAGTCGACGGCGCGGCGGATGATCGGGTCCTGCGGGTCCATGCCGATGGCGTTGAGGGCGCACAGCACCGACCAGGTGCCGTAGATGTAGTTGGTGCCCCAGCGCCCGAACCAGGAGCCGTCGGCCTCCTGCTCCCGGCGCAGGAACGCGACGCCGCGGGCCACCGCCGGATCGTCCATGCGCCGGCCCAGCTGGCCCAGCATGCCGAGGCAGCGCGCCGTGACGTCGGAGGTCGGCGGGTCCAGCAGCGCGCCGTGGTCGGCGAAGGGGATGTGGTTCAGGTAGTGATAGGTGTTGTCGACCTCGAAGGCCGCCCAGCCGCCATTCTTGCTCTGCAGCCCGAGCAGCCATTCGACGCCCCGGTCGATCGCCTCGCGGTAGCGCTCCGGGTCGGCCCGGTGCATGGCCATGACCACCACCGCGGTGTCGTCGAGGTCCGGGTAGTGCGCGTTGTTGTACTGGAAGGCCCAGCCGCCCGGCCGCACATCCGGCCGCCGCTCCGCCCAGTCGCCCTTGACGTCCAGCACCTGGCGCGGGACCAGCCAGTCGAGCCCCTGCTTGGCCCGCGCCACCGCCTCGGGGTCGTCGGATTCCAGCAGGGCATGCGCGGTCAGCGCCGTGTCCCAGACCGGCGACAAACAGGGCTGGGCGTAGGTGACGCCGTCGACCGTGGCGACCAGCTTCTCGATCGAGGCCCAGGCGATCTGCAGGTCCGGATGGTCGTCCGCGTAACCCAGGCATTTGAACATCATCACGGAGTTGGCCATGGCCGGGTAGATCGCGCCCAGCCCGTCCTCGCCGTTCAGCCGCTCGGTGACGAACGCCACCGCCTTGTCGATCGATGTCTGCCGGCGCGGGAAGAACGGCTCGATCGGCCGCAGCACCCCGTCCAGCCGGCGGAAGAACCGGCCCCAGAAGCTGCCGTCGACATGGACGTGCCAGTTCTTCACGTGCTCCGGCGGCTCGACCATCAGCTCCTGGATCGACAGCGCTCCCGGGCTCACGGGCCGCGGCTTCTTCGCCATGATCACCAGCAGCGGCGCGATCACCGTGCGGCTCCAGTACGACACCTTGTTCAGGTGGAACGGGAACCAGGAGGGCAGCACCATGATCTGCACCGGCATCACCGGCACGGCGCGCCACGGCACCTGCTCGAACAGCGCCAGCAGGATGCGGGTGAAGACGTTGGACCGCGCGGCGCCGCCCGCGGCCAGGATGGCGGCACGGGCACGGGCCATGTGCGGCGCGTCCGGGTCGTCGCCCGCCGCCTTCAGCGCGAAATAGGCCTTCACGCTGGCGCTGATGTTGAACGGCCCGTCATGCCATAGCGGCCAGCCGTCATGTCTGTCCGACTGGATGCCGCGGATATAGGTCGCCAGCAGCGCCTCCTTCTCCCGGTCGACCACGCCGAGGAAGTGCTTCAGCAGGATGTATTCGGCCGGGATGGTGGCGTCGGCCTCCAGGATGAAGGCCCAGTGGCCGTCCTCGCGCTGCAGGTCGAGCAGCCCGCCGACGCCGCGGCCGATCGCGTCGTCGAGGCTGGCGCGCGTGGGCCCGGCAAGGTCGTCGGTCTGGAAGGAGGGGCTGGAGATGGTCATGGGGACGGGTCTGACGGCTGACGGGACAGGGAGGCGCCGGGCTGGTCGTAGACGCGGCCCTTCCAGGCCCCGCCGACACCGGCCCAATGGCGCCGCGCCGAATCGATGGTGGCGCCGAGATACACCAGCGCGGCAAGCGGCAGGAAGGGCGCCCACAGCGGCGAGCGCCGGTAGAAGCGCAGCATCGGCACGTAGCAGCCGCTCATGATCGCCCATGCGGCCAGGGCGACATAGCGTGCCGCCCCCTCCCCCAGGAGGGTCAGGGCCGGCGGCGCGATATAGGTGACGATCAGGCCGGCGACGGTGCCGAGCAGCAGCCAGGGCGAGTAGCGCAGCTGGGTATAGGCGGTGCGGGCCACCATGCGCCAGATCTCGCCGACATCGCCGTAGATTCGCAGGCTTTCCGCCTCGTCGGTGAGGTCGAGCTGGATCCTGCCGTTGCGCTTCAGCGCCGCCGCCAGGGTGCAGTCGTCGATCAGCGCGTCGCGGAGGACGGCGATGCCGCCGATCCGGGCCAGAGCCTCACGCCGCACCAGCATGCAGCCGCCGGCCGCGCCCGCCGTGGCCTTGTCCGCCCGGTTCACCCAGGCGAAGGGGTACAGCATCTTGAAGAAGAAGACGAAGGGCGGCACCAGCCAGCGCTCGGCGAAGTCGAGGCAGCGCAGCCGCACCATCAGCGACACCAGGTCGAGCCCGTCGGCCTCGCCGCGCGCCACCAGCTGCGCCACATTGCCCGGCCGGTGAACGATGTCGCCATCGGTCAGCAGGATCCAGCGCGCTTCAGGGTCGGTCCGCTCCGCCGCCGCGACGCCCTGCGACACCGCCCACATCTTGCCCACCCAGCCGGGCTGCAGCGGTGTTCCCGAGATAACGGTCAGCCGGCCGGACGCCCCTGCGTCCGCCGCCGCGGCGCGGGCGAGATCGGCGGTGCCGTCGGCCGACTGGTCGTCGACCACCACCACCTGCAGCCGGCCGGGATAGGCCTGGCGCAGATGCGAGCCGACCGCGGCGCCGATGCCCTCGGCCTCGTTGCGCGCCGGGATCACCACGACGACTCCGGGCCATGCGGCCGGCGGCGGCGCGGCGGGCGCGGTCGCGGTCTCCCAGAACCGGCCCTGGGCCAGCCACAGCTTGAGCCACGCCGCGAGGCTGGCGAGGGCGAGGACCAGACCGATCATTGGAGGTAGCCGTTCTCGCGGAACCAGCCGAGCGCGTCGACCAGGGCCTGGCGCGCCGGCCGCGGCCGGTAGTCCAGCGCCGCCCGGGCCTTGTCCGAGGAGAAATACATGGTCTTGCGCGCCATGCGCAGCGCGTCGCGCGTCACCATCGGCTCCCTGCCGGTAAAGCGCGAGACGGTCTCGGCCACCAGCGCCACCGGCCAGATCGGCCCCAGCGGCAGCCGCATCTTCGGCGCCTTGCGGCCGACCAGGGCGGCGATCTCGGCCAGGATGGCGGACAGGGCGAAATCCTCCCCGCCCAGGATGTAGCGTTCGCCCGGCACGCCACGGGCGAAGGCGGCGAGATGGCCCTGGGCGACGTCGTCGACGTGAACGAGGTTCAGCCCGGTGTCGACGAAGGCCGGGATGCGGCCGGTCGCGGCCTCGACGATGATCCGCCCGGTCGGGGTCGGCTTGACGTCGCGCGGCCCGATCGGGGTCGACGGGTTGACGACCACCACCGGCAGCCCGGTCTCGGCGGCCGCCTGGCGGGCCGCGTCCTCGGCCAGGAACTTCGACCGCTTGTAGGGGCCGATCATCTGGGCCTCGGTCGCCAGCGTCGCCTCGTCCGCCGGCCGGCCGTCGGCATGATGGCCGAGCGTCGCCACGCTCGAGGTGTAGACGGCGCGCACCACCCCGGCCGCCGCGGCGGCGCGCAGGATCGCCGCGGTGCCCGCGACATTGGTGCGCAGCATCGCCTTGGGGTCGGGGACCCAGAGGCGATAATCGGCCGCGACATGGAACAGCGCGGTGCAGCCTTGCAGCGCCGGCGCCAGCGAGGCCAGGTCGTCGAGGTCGCCGGTCACCGGCTCGACATCGAGCCCGGCGAGGTTGCGGCGGTCGCTGTTCGGGCGCACCAGCGCCTTGACCCGATGGCCTTCGGCCAGCAGCGCGCGGGCCACGGCCGAGCCGACGAAGCCGGTGGCCCCGGTGACGAGGGCGATCTCGGTCATTCGTCCCCGCGGGGATCTGCCGGGAGTAGGGCCTGTCGCGGCATTGTCATCATGGCGGCGACACTGTCGAACCGGACCGGCGACCGCAACCGAAAAAGCCGTAGACCACCCCTGCTGCGGCCCTTGGTCCGGGGCCGTTTGCCTTGACAATTCAGCGGGGTCTGCGATCTGGTGGCCCGGTCCGGGGCCGCGCGGCGGATCAGCCGCCGCACCACCGTTTCCGAACGGCCCCGGCCGAGACAAGACAGGCGATCATGACCGTGCCGGCCGACCGAGCCATCGTCGACTCTCCCCCGCCTGCCGGCGCCGCATCGACCGGGCCGGGCGCCGCGGCGCTGGCGGCCAGCAAGACCTCGGGCCAGGAGAACTTCCCGGTCGGGTCCTGGCTGCTGCCGAAACGCCATCGTCCGCATATCGCCACCTTCTACCGCTTCGCCCGTGCCGCCGACGACATCGGCGACGACCCGGACCTGCCGGCGGCCGAGAAGCTGGCCCGGCTGGACGCGCTGGAAACCGGTCTGGTCCAGCCGGGGCCGGAGGCCGCCGCCGGGATCCGCGCCTCGATCGCCGCCACCGGCGTCGGCCTGGTCGACTGCCGCGACCTGCTGGTCGCTTTCCGCCGCGATTCCGAGAATCGCAGCTGCCATAGCCGGGACGACCTGATCGACTATTGCCGCTATTCGGCCAACCCGGTCGGGCGCTACCTGCTGCGGCTGCACGGCCAGGCCGAATCGACCTTCCCGGCCGGCGACGCGCTGTGCACCGTGCTGCAGATCCTGAACCACCTGCAGGATTGCGGCGACGACTGGCGCAAGCTGCGCCGGATCTACGTGCCGACCGACTGGATCGACGCGGCCGGCGGCATCGACCGCTTCTTCACCCCGGACGAGGCGTCGGCCCGCCTGCGCCGGCCGGTGCTCGACCGCTGCCTCGACCTGGTCGACGCCATGCTGGACACCGCGTCCACCCTGCCGGGGCAGCTGACCTCGCGGCCGCTGGCGGCGGAGGTCAGCGTCATGCTGTGGCTGGCCCGCAAGCTGGCGGCGCGGCTGCGCCGGGGCGACCCGCTGCTGGCCCGGGTGGCGCTGAGCAAGCCAGACTTCGCCCGGGCGCTGCGCCCCGGCCTGTCGGTGATGGCCCTCGGCGCCAGGCCGCTGGACGACGCGGCGCTGGTGCGGATGGCGGTGTTCCGGGCCAAATCCTCCTTTGCCTCCGGCATGCGCATCCTGCCGGCCGAGGGCCGCCGCGCCATCTACGCCGTCTACGGCTTCTGCCGGCAGGTCGACGACATCGCCGATTCCAGCGCGACGGTGGCGGAGAAGACCGCCGGCCTCCAGGCGTGGCGGCAACGGCTGGACCGAATCTTCGCCGGCCGCGGCGACGACCAGCTGGACCGCGAGCTGATCTGGGCGATCCGCCGCTTCGACCTGCCGCGATCCGAATTCGACGGCATGCTGGACGGCATGACCATCGACGCCGCCGCCGAGGTGCGGATCGCCGACCGCGCCGGGCTGGCGCATTACGCCCGCTGCGTCGCCGGCACCGTCGGCGTCATGGCGGTCAAGATCTTCGGCTGCCCGGACCAGGCCAGCGCGGCCTTCGCCGTGGCCCAGGGCGAGGCGCTGCAACTGACCAACATCCTGCGCGACGTCGACGAGGATGCCGGGCTGGGTCGGCTGTACCTGCCGGAGAGCTGGCTGCGCGAAGCCGGGATCCCGACCGACGCGCCGATCCCGACGATCGCCGCCGACCCGCGCATCGCCCAGGTCTGCGCCCGGCTGGCGGCGGAGATCCAGCCGCTCTACGCCGCCCTGCCCGGGCTGATGCCAGCCGGGACGGAGAAGCGGATGAAGGCGGCGCTGATCATGCAGCGCAGCTATCGCCGGATCTTCGAGAGGCTGCAGGCCCGCGGCTATGCCGACCGGTCGGTGCGGCCGCGCCTGTCGAAGGGCGAGAAGATCGGCATCCTGCTCTCGGTCCTGCTGAAATGACCGTCCATGTGATCGGCGGCGGGCTGGCCGGCCTCGCCGCCGCGGTCGAGCTCGCCCGCACCGGCGTCCCGGCGGTGGTGTACGAGGCCACGCCACGCCCCGGCGGCCGCTGCCGCGCCTTCCACGAGCCGGCGCTGGACCGGGTGATCGACAACGGCAACCACCTGGTGCTGTCCGGCAACCGCAACGTCCGGCGCTATCTCGACCTGATCGGCGCCGGCGACCGGCTGGCGGCCCCGGCCCGGCCCGGCTTCCGCTTCGTCGACCTGGAGCGCGGCCGTGAGTTCACCGTGCGGCCGAACCGCGGCCGGCTGCCCTGGTGGGTCCTGCTCTCCGGCCGCCGGGTGCCCGGCACGGGCCCGCGCGACTACCTGGCGCTGCGCCGTCTGTCCAAGGCCGGGCCGGAGGACACAGTGGCCGGCGTGGTGCCGCCGGGCGAGCTGTATCGCTGCCTGATCGAGCCGCTGGCCGTCTCCGCCCTCAACACCCCGGCCGACGAGGCCTCGGCCCGCGGCCTGTGGGCGGTGATCGAGCAGACCCTGGCCAAGGGCGGCGCCCAGACCATCCCGCTGATCGCCCGCACCGACCTGGCCGACACCTTCATCAACCCGGCGCTGGACTTCCTGCACCGGCACCGCGTGACGGTCCGGACCGGCATGCGGGTCAAGGCGCTGGAGTTCGAGGAGGGGCGCATCATCGCGCTGGAGCTGGACCAGGGCACCCTGCCCCTGGCGCCGGACGACCAGGTGGTGCTGGCGGTGCCGCCGGCCATCGCCGCCCGGCTGGTGCCGGGGCTGACGCCGCCGGAGACGGACGAGCCTATCGTCAACGGCCATTTCGCCATCCCGTTCCGGGAAGAGCCGCACGACATCGCCGGCATCGTCGGCGCCACCGCGCATTGGGTGTTCCGCCGGCCTGGCATCGCCAGCACCACGGTCAGCGCCGCGCGCGGCCTGGTCGACGCGCCGGCGGAGGAGCTGGCGGCGCTGCTGTGGGCCGATGTGGTGCGGGCCTTCCCGGACCTGGCCGGCCCCCTGCCGGCCTACCGCATCATCAAGGAGAAGCGGGCGACGATCCGCCAGAGCCCGGCGGACGAGGCCCGGCGGCCGGGCTGCCCGACCCCCTACCCCAACCTCTGGCTGGCCGGCGACTGGACCGCGACCGGCCTGCCGGCGACGATCGAGGGCAGCCTCTTGTCCGGCTTCCGCGCCGCCGACCATGTCCGCGCCGCCGGGGCGGCCCCGGGAGCGGCGCGGAAAGGCAAGGTCAATAGAGCTCGATGCTGCGCATCAGCTTGTCGTGCGGCAGCGGCCCGGCGCTGTATTTCAGCTGGAAGCGCACGGCGCCGAGCGCGGTGACGGTCGCGGCGATCTTGCGCGCCACGGTCTCGGGCGAGCCGACATAGAGCGAGCCGTGCTCGGCCTCGCGCTCGAACTCGCCCTGCCCCATCGGCGGCCAGCCGCGCTCCGCCCCGATCTTGTCGCGCATCCGCTTGTAGTCGGCGAACAGCTCCTCGCGCGCCTGGATGTCGGTGTCGGCGATATAGCCCGGCGAATGGACGCCGATCGGCAGCACCGGCCGGCCCAGCTGTTCGAAGGCGCGGTGATAGAGGTCGACATAGGGGCGGAAGCGCTTCGGGTCGCCGCCGATGATGGCGAGCGCCAGCGGCAGGTCGTAGCGCGCGGCGCGGACCACCGATTCCGGGCTGCCGCCGACGCCGATCCAGGTCTTCAGCCGGCCGCTCTCGACCGGCGGGTAGACGTGCTGGTTGCGGAGCGGCGGCCGGGTGCTGCCCTGCCAGGTCACCGGCTCCTGCTTCAGCAGCGCCGCGAACAGATCCAGCTTCTCCTCGAACAGCGTCTCGTAGTCGCTGAGCTCATAGCCGAACAGCGGGAAGGATTCGGTGAAAGAGCCGCGGCCGAGGATGACCTCGGCCCGGCCGCCCGAGGCCGCGTCCAGGGTCGAGAAGCGCTGGAACACGCGGATCGGGTCGTCGGAGCTGAGCACGGTGACCGCCGAGCCGAGATGGATCTGCGTCGTGCGCCCGGCGATCGCCGCCAGCAGCACCTCGGGCGCGGAGACGGCGAAATCGGCGCGATGATGCTCGCCGACGCCGAAGAAGCCGATGCCGAGCTGGTCGGCCAGCACCGCCTCCTCGATCACGTTCCGCAGCACCTGGCCATGCGGCAGCGGGGCGCCGTCCGGCCCCGTGGTCACGTCGCCGAAGGTGTCGAGTCCGAGTTCGAGAGGCTGGGCCATGATGGTCTCTGGGTCACGAGGCAGGTCACGGCAGAGATGGCCACCCCGCGAGGCCGGTCAACTGCATCGATTGGAAACAGACTGTCCCAAGCTTGGAACCTTTCGCCCGCTCATTCCGGCCGGAAGCGCCATTTCCGCTCCACCGCCGCGGCCAGGTCGATCCCGTTCGCCCGCGCGAACAGCAGGATGTGGCCGAGCATGTCGGCGGTCTCGTCGGCCAGCGCCTGCCGCAGTTCGGCCTCGGACCGGCCATGCGTCCGGCCGCGGCCGGTCAGCTTGTTCGAGACCTGGGTCAGCTCGCCCAGTTCCTCCTGCAGCTTCAGCAGGAACCAGTCGGGGTCGCGCCGCAGCCCGTTGGCCTCGGCGTAGCGGCAGGATGCGGCCTCGAACTGATCCTTCAGACGGTCGAGCATCGGGGAATCCTGTGGCGGGGGTCGTTCCCTATAGAAACCCAGCCCTGGCGAGCGCGGTCAACCACCTCTGGCCAACGCCTCCAGCCCCTCCCGCGGGCGGGAGAGGCGAAACAATTCGATGTGTCATGGAGATGGGGCATATCGCGACCGCGGCGGCGTTCAACTGCTATCCGGCTTCGGCAGTCGGGATGGCAGGCAGCCGTCTCCGGACTCCTCCGGCGGCTCGGCCCAGCCCTCCGCGGCCGTGGCGCTCGCAGCGACCAGGTCCGCGCAGCTGCCGGGCGTGACGACGGTGCCATCGCCGTCGATGTCGGCGGCATCGTCCCAGCCCCGCGGCTGCCAGGCCGGATTCGGTGGGCGGCCGATCTTGCGGCAGACCTCGCGCACGAACTCCTCGGCCGACAGCGTGTCGAGCTGCTCGTCCAGGATCTCGTCCTCGACCAGCTTCTCCCACACCCAGGACCGCATGTACTCGACGTCCTCGGGCTGCGCGACCGCTTCGGCCACGGCCTGGGCGGCCTGCTCCCGCCGCTGCCGGCGGTGCTCCTGCTCGCCCGACTCCTTGCGCTTTTCCCGGCGCATCAGATAGTTGGCGCGGATTCGCTCGGTCATGGCGATCGACAGCCGCACCGACCGGGACAGCCGCGACTGCTTCAGGTCGAAATCGGGGGTCGACTCCGGCCCTGCCCGCATCGCCTGCTGCTGCGTCGAGATGATCCGCTTGGTGCGCAAGTCGATCGTGACCAGTTCACGCAGCGAATCCAGCGCCCACCCCGTCCACTTCATGTCGGGATCGGTCGGCCGGATCTCGTCGGAATCGGATTGCGCCACGTCCATAGAACGTATCATGAACGAGAGTCGCGGGTTAACGCAACTGAACATTTTGTTCACTCGCCCGAGGCAGGCGCCCGGCCGGTTGCCGCCTCTCTTGCGACAGATATCTTCCGTGTCGACGTCCGCAGGTGGAGGTTCCCCATGAGCGACACGGCCATCGCCAAACTGTTCCAGACCGGCCGCAGCCAGGTCGTGCGTCTGCCTGAGGGGTTCCACCTGCCTGGCAAGGAGATCCGGGCGCGCCGCCATGGCCGCTGCGTGCTGCTGGAGCCGATGGAGCGGAGCGTCGAGGACATCCAGGCGATCTTCGCCGAGATCGACCGGCTGCGCGGCATCGACTTCTTGCCCGAGGGCCGACCCGGGCAGCCGCCGATGCCGCCGGTCGGCCCGTGTCCCCTTGTTCGCTTGCCAGGGCTATAGATCGGTGGGGAGTAAAATAGCCCCGAAAACGAAACACCCCGCATGAGGCGGGGTGAAGCGTGGGCGGTGGTTGCGTCTCGGGACGCCCAGCCCGCACGAACAGACGCTTTACGTTTTGCCTGCGGCAAGCGACCGTTCTCGGGGTTGCTACGAAGCAAAGTGTGGCTGCATAGTTAGCTCGTTTCAATAGAAAATAGTGCGCTTCCCATATGACACTGATATTCGGGCTCGATATCGGTACCACATCGATAGGCTTTGCCGTGGTTGAAGAGCACGGCAATGGTGCAAGCCGGTTCCTGCGGACTGGCGTGCGCATCTTTCCAGAAGGCGTGACAGAGAAGGAGCGCGAGCCGCGCAACAAGGAGCGGCGAGCCAAACGGCTGTTGCGGCGCCAAATCCGGCGGCGGCGCTGGCGCCGCCGCGACCTTGGCCACCTCCTGAATGAGGCGGGCCTATTGCCTGCTTTCGATCCATCGCCTGGGTCGGCATGGCAGCGCATGATAGCTGCCGATCCTTACAACCTGCGAGCGAAAGGCCTGGACGCGGCGCTGACACCCATGGAAGTCGGTCGCGCGCTGTACCACCTCGTGAAACGGCGCGGCTTCAAATCCTCACGCCTCGAGGAGACGGCGCGCAACGGTGGCACGGAAGACAAGGAGACCAGCAAGGTCAAACAGGCGATTGCTGCGCTTGACGGGCGCATGGGCGGCACAACACTGGGTGTGTATCTGTCCAACCAGGAAAAGAAGCGCGGCGGTTATGTCGGCCGCGACATGGTCGAGGACGAGTTTGATCGGCTGTGGGCCGCGCAGGCGCCGCACCATCCCGGAATAGTGACCGAGGGGCTGCGCGAAGCCGTGCGGGTCACGGCGTTCCATCAGCGGCCGACCTTCTGGCGTCTGTCGACCCTGGGAAGGTGCCGCTTGGTGCCGGACTCGCCACTCTGCGCCCGCGGCTCATGGGCAGGACAGCGCTATGTCCTGCTGCAAACGTTAAACAGCCTGCGCCTTGTGGGCGGCAACGAACAACCTCTGGAGTCGGTGGAACGGGCGAAGGTCCTCGACCTTCTCGATCGGCAGGCCACGGTGAGTTTTTCGACGTTGCGCAAGGTGCTGGGCCTACGGCGTGACCAGTCATTCAACTTCGAGATCGGCGGCCGTGACAAGCTGAAGGGCAATGTGTTCGAAGCCACTCTCCGCCACGCCTTCGGCATCGATTGGGACAGCCATCCGGCATGCGATATGATCCGTTGCGATTTGCATGATCGATGGTTCGAGATCTGGTATCGCCGGGTTGGCGACAGGATCGAGATCCGCCGCGAGGACGAGGTTGCGCCAGCCAAGGTTGCCTTTATTGCGGCCGCGCAGCGCGACTGGGGCATTGCCGAACATCAGGCCGAGGCCTTGTCTGATCTGTCATTCCCCAGCGCCTGGCTGAGCATCTCACGCGCGGCGGTGGATCGGCTGCTACCCGCTCTGGAGGCCGGCGAGCGCTATGACCAGGCAGTCGCCAGCGTGTTTGGCGTCTCTCATAGCCAGGCGGAAGAGACCGGAGAAATCCGAGACGCGCTGCCATCCCGCCAGTCGGCAATGCCGGATGTCCGAAACCCGACCGTCAATCGGGCCCTGACCGAACTGCGCAAAGTCGTCAACAACCTGATCCGGGCACACGGACGGCCGGCCGTGATCCGGATCGAGCTGGCGAGGGACCTGCGCCTGCCGAAGCGCAAGCGGGAGGAACTGGACAAGCGCAATCGCGACCAGGAACGAGAGCGCAAGAAGGCCGAGGCCGCGTTACGCGAAAATGGCATCGAGCCAACGCGGACTGCGATCGAGGCTTGGCTCCTGTGGCGGGAATGCAAGGAGACCTGCCCCTATACCGGCGCAAAGATCTGCTTCGACGACCTGTTCCGGCTGGGTCGGTTCCAGGTCGAACACATTGCCCCCCGGTCGCGCAGCCTGGACAACGGCTTCGCCAACAAGACGCTGTGCGATGCCCAGACCAACATCCTGAAGCGAAATCGAACACCATTTGAGTTCTACACCGGCCGTCCGGACGATTGGGCCACGGTCACCGCACGCGTCAAGGCCGTGCTGCCACTGCACAAGGTACGCGCCTTCCTGCGCGAGGATCGGCCCGAGACCAGCGAGGAATTGGCGGAACGGCAGTTGCGAGACACTGGCTATATCAGCGTCGCCGCGCGCGATTTCTTAAAGCTCCTAGGACGGGACGTGACGATCGAAAGCTGCAACGGCAGGGTGACAGCGCAGCTGCGCCATGCCTGGGGGCTGGACAACATCCTGGGCGACACAGGAGAGAAGAACCGGGCCGACCATCGCCACCATGCCGTGGATGCCGCCGCGGTGGCGCTGGCGACAGCGGCACGGGTGAAACGCCTGTCCGACCACTACGCCCGGGACCGACAGGGCGAGAAGCCCGAGTTGGCACCGCCTTGGCCGTCGATTCGGGCTGATCTAAAGGCGTCGGTCGACCAGATCGTCGTGTCGCACCGTGTCTGGCGCAAGGTGTCGGGGGCGCTGCACGCGCAGACGGCCATGGGCGATACCGGGCGGGATGAAGTAACCAAAGGCGTTCACTATCGCTGGTACGTGACACGAAAGCGAATCGAGGACCTGAAGCTCAGCGATCTGGAAGAAGATTCCGATCGCCGCGTAGTAGATTCCACAATCCGCAGGATTGTTCGGGACCATGTGGTCGAGAGAGGAGGAGACCTCAAAAAGGCCATTCCTCCCTATCCTCGCCTGCCCACGCCGGATGGCATCGGTCGGGAGATCCGTAAGATCCGCGTCGAGATCAAGCAGCAGCCAGCGTTGATGGCGCCCCTGGATCAGAGTATCCACGCCTTCGCCGACACGGCTGCGAACCATCACATGGCGGTATTCCGGATGCCGGACGGCAGGGTGCGGCATGAGATCGTCAGCCTTTTCAATGCCGCGCGTCGTCTGTCGGCCGGGGAACCGGTGGTCAGGCGACAGAGCCCGGACGGCGGTGCGTTCGTGATGTCGTTGTGCCCGGGTGACGCGCTGGAATTCCCGAGAGGGGATGGCGGACACGACTATCGCATCGTCACCAGCGTCTGGGCGGCAGGCCCGATCGTGCTATGCGACCACAGTGCGGCGGACCGCTCGGTCTGGAAGCGCCCGACGGCGGCGTCCGTCCTCGCCGCCGGAGCTCGGAAGGTCCGAATCAGCCCGATCGGCGAGATCTTGCCAGCAAATGATTAGGCGACATGGCCTCCTGTTCGTATATCGATCGTAGACTGACAATCGGAATAGAGTTATCGTAGCAAGATACCATGATTGATATCTGATTTTGATTGAATTTGTTTGTTTACGTGATCAAGCGCACAATTGAAATTTCATCGGTGCCAACACGCCTCTCGGTGGCGTATTCGCAACTGGTGATTGAACGCGAGGCACTGCCTCCGGCCACAGTGCCGATCGAGGATGTCGGCGTACTGATCGTCGATCATCCGACCGTCACCTACACCCAGGCGGTGCTGAGTCGGCTGGGCGAGGCCGGTGCCGTCGTCATTCTATGCGACGGTCGCCACCTGCCGGCTTCGATCATGATTCCGGTGGTCGGCAATGCAGTACAGACCGAACGCCAACAGGCACAGATCACCGTAAGCGAGCCTTTGCGAAAGAGGGCCTGGCAGGCTGTGGTGGTGGCGAAGATTCGGATGCAGGCGCTGGTGTTGGAAGAGGCCTGCGGGTCCGACTGGGGGCTGCGGGCGATGGCCGCCCGCGTGCGCCCCGGTGACGTCGAGAACCTGGAAGCCCAGGCGGCGCAGCGCTATTTCCCCCGCCTGTTGGGACCCGGATTCCGTCGGCATCGCGAGGGGAAGCCGCCCAATGACTTGCTGAACTACGGATACATGGTGCTACGCGCGGCAGTGGCGCGGGCCGTCGTCGCTTCCGGCCTTCTGCCCTCCATCGGCCTGTTCCACAGCCATCGCGGCAACCCCTTCTGCCTGGCCGACGACCTGCTGGAGCCATATCGACCTCTCGTCGATCGAAAGGTTGCAGCATTGGCCGCGCGGGGCGACGGGCGGGACGGCATCGGACGCGAGGAAAAGCGGCTTCTGCTGTCGGTACTGAACGACGTCGTGCCGCTGACAGGCGGCGGAAAGACGCCGGTATCGCTGGCGGTCTCGCAGGGTTCGGCCTCGCTGGCCCGGCTGTTCGGCGACGGCAAGGGGCTATTGGTGTTGCCCGACGGCCTGCCGGTCGAGCCCGACAATGTCGACGACGATCCGTGACACCCCCTACGGATGGCGCAGCGTGTGGGTCCTGGCCCTGTTCGACCTGCCGACCGAAACCAAGGCCCATCGCCGGGCCTATGCCAGGTTTCGGAAAGACCTGCTGGAAGACGGCTTCACCATGATGCAGTTCTCGGTGTACCAGCGCCATTGCGCCAGCCGGGAGAACGCCGATGTGCGCATCCGACGCATGGGGTCGCTATTGCCGGCAGAAGGCGAGGTCCGGTTCCTGGTGATCACTGATCGCCAGTTCGGCAATATCGCCACCTTCTGGGGCCGGGATCGCCAGCCGAACGCGCCCTCGCCCACCCAGATGGAGCTTTTCTGATCCATCTGGGTGGCGATTTCGCCGCTTTTTCAGCTGCTTATGCGCAGGGTAGTGTAGCAACCCCGGGAACGGCCGCAAACCGCAGCGATGGCCTGAACCTGTTCTGCCGCCTGCGAAGTGTAGCAACCCCGGGAACGGCCGCAAACCGCAGCCGGCGAGGCCAAGACCAGCCGGTTCTACCGAGTGTAGCAACCCCGGGAACGGCCGCAAACCGCAGCGGAAGGCGGCGGTAGGGCAATCCTGTCAAAGTGTAGCAACCCCGGGAACGGCCGCAAACCGCAGCTAGGTCACGATCGTGTCGGGGCCGACGGCGAGTGTAGCAACCCCGGGAACGGCCGCAAACCGCAGCGAGATCCTGGTCTCGGCGCGCAGCTCGTCCAGTGTAGCAACCCCGGGAACGGCCGCAAACCGCAGCTTTTCCGCCTCAACCTCGCCGGCTTCCAGCAGTGTAGCAACCCCGGGAACGGCCGCAAACCGCAGCGGGCCTTTCAGGTGATCGAGGCGCTCGCCCAGTGTAGCAACCCCGGGAACGGCCGCAAACCGCAGCCCGGGACTCTCCGGTCGTATGCGGCAGCCGAGTGTAGCAACCCCGGGAACGGCCGCAAACCGCAGCGCGGTCTACTCTGAGTTTTATCAGAGTTTGAGTGTAGCAACCCCGGGAACGGCCGCAAACCGCAGCCCAATGCCAATACGAAAGACGATCTCGTTGAGTGTAGCAACCCCGGGAACGGCCGCAAACCGCAGCCATTCGATGCAGGTCCGGTCCTCCATCGCCAGTGTAGCAACCCCGGGAACGGCCGCAAACCGCTGCGGCGCACCACTTCGTGCTGCGCCGCGCCCGGGATGACGGTCGGGAGTTCGATAATGGGTTCGTCAATATCAAACCCGGAACTTGTACTCCTTGCCCGGCTCGCGCTCGATGTCGGGCGGGAAGTTGGCGCGCTTCTCGGCGAAGTAGCGCTCGCGGTGGTCGCCATCGGCCAGGCGGTTGTAGGTCAGGTACAGGATCCGCCGCGCCGCGCCGGTCAGGTTCGGCTTCGAGGCGTGCGGGGCGTAGCTGTCGAAGAACAGCACGTCGCCCGGTTCGGTCGGCACCGGCACCAGCTTGAAGCTGGCCATCTGCTCGTCGGTCAGCGGCTTCCACTCCTCGCCGATCAGCCCGGTCAGGCGCGGCATGTCGGCCATCTCGAGGCAGCCGTTCTCGACCGTGGCGCGGTCGACCGAGACCATCACGGTCAGGAAGATCGGGGCATAGCGCGACCAGCCGGCCTGCTGGTCCTGGTGCGGCTCGAAGCCGGCGCCGCCCGCCATCTTGAAGTTGATCTTCTCCTTGTACAGGCACGACGGCGCCTCCAGCAGTTGCTCCACCGCCTTGAACAGGCGGCCGTGCCGGACCAGCCCGTCGAACTGGGCATGGTAAGGGCAGAAATTCTCGATCCGCTGCACCACCCGCTTGCTGGGGTCGAGCAGGCTCGGCTCGTAATAGACCATGTGCCTGCCCGGCTCCTCGGGCATGGCGCTGAGCTCCTCGGTCCAGCGCGTGATCGCCGCGGTCTCGGCGGCGTCGAAGAAGCCGCGGGCGGCGACCCAGCCGGTGCGGGCATAGCAGGACAGATCCTCAGCCGAAAGCGGGCCGACGGCCATGGCGTCGGCTGAGGGCAGCGAATCGGGCATGTTCAGGGCTCCAGCTGCGGCAGGATCTCCCGCTGCGCGCGGGCCACATCCACGTCGAAATCGATCTCGGTCCAGGGCAGGTCGCTGATGTCCGCCACGCCGAACCGGTGCGGATGCGCCAGGATCAGGTCGCGGATCGCTTCCTCGTACTCGACAGTGGTGATGCCCTGGCGGACATACCAGTCGGTGCGGTCGCCGAGCGCACGGGCCATGTCGGGCGAGAAGCGGAAGAAGCCGACCGACTCGCCGTGCCAGTCATGCGCGTTCTCGGGCTTCTTGCGGAAATCGACGATGGTGTCGCCGCGGAAGCAGATCTTCACCGGCTCGTCGCCCGGCTCGATCTCGCGGTCGACCAGCAGCACGTTCTCCGCCGCGCCGTCCAGCAGCCGGCCGATCATCGGCTCGGGGTACAGGACGTCGCCATCCATCAGCACCACCGGCGCCCCGGTGGCGAGTTGCTCGCGCTGGACCCACAGCGAGACCAAGCTGCCCTCGCGGTAGCGCGGGTTCTCGACGAAGCCGATGCGGCCGCCGAGTCCGAGCCGGTCGATCTCGCGCCGGATCGAGTCGCCCTCATGGCCGATGGTGATCGAGATGTCCTCGACGCCGTTCGCATGCAGCGCGGCAATATGCCGTTCCAGCAGCGACTTTCCGCCGAACCGGAGCAGGATCTTCGGCCCGCCGGCGGCCGTTCCCAGGCGCCGGCCGACGCCGGCCGCGAGGATGATCGCGGTGGCCGCCCGCCTATCCGAGTATGACAAGATCGTGATGTCCCGGTTGCATTTTTCTGACGCCGGCCAAAGATAAGATCGCGATGCCGGCCCGGCAAGGCGCTGGACGGCCGAGATTCCGCAACCCGGACATCCGGTTCATGAGTGAGAACGCGATGAAGGCTCTCGACGACACCGCCCTGACGGGCCCGTCCGACGCCGGCTCCTCCGCCCCGGCCGACCGCCCGAAGACGGTGTTCGCGGCGCTGCGCCAGGAGATCTTCTCCCCGACGCTGTCCTTCCTGATGGAGGCCCATAACGGCCTGTCCGCCAAGATCGTCGAGGAAGCCGGCTTCCGCGGCATCTGGGCCTCGGGCCTGACCAATTCGGCCAGCCTGGGCCTGCGCGACAGCAACGAGGCGTCCTGGACCCAGGTGCTGGACGTGCTGGAATACATGGCCGACGCGACCCGGCTGCCGATCCTGGTCGACGGCGACACCGGCTACGGCAACTTCAACAATGTCCGCCGCCTGGTGCGCAAGCTGGGCGAGCGGCGGATCGCCGGGGTCTGCATCGAGGACAAGCTGTTCCCGAAGACCAACTCCTTCATCGGCGAGGCCCAGCCGCTGGCCGATATCGACGAGTTCTGCGGCCGCATCAAGGCCGGCAAGGACAGCCAGACCGACGACGACTTCGTGCTGGTGGCGCGGATCGAGGCGCTGATCTCCGGCCGCGGCATGGAGGAGGCGCTGCGCCGGGCAGAGGCCTACCACGCCGCGGGTGCCGACGCGGTGCTGATCCATTCCAAGCAGTCCACGGCCAACGAGATCTTCGGCTTCACCGAGCGCTGGGCCAACCGGTCGCCGGTGGTGATCGTGCCGACCATGTACTACGCCACCTCGACCGACCTGTTCCGCCAGGCCGGCATCTCGACCGTGATCTGGGCCAACCACCTGCTGCGCTCCTCGATCACGGCGATGCGCGAGACCGCGCACCGGATCTTCGAGGACCAGTCGCTGCGCGAGGTCGAGGGCCGGGTCGCCAGCGTCCGCGACATCTTCGCCCTGGTCGGCAATGCCGAACTGGAGGCGGCGGAGCGGCGCTACCTGCCCGGCAAGGCGGTGCCGAAGGCCGTGGTGCTGGCGGCGTCGCGCGGCGACCTGGGCGACGAGCTGACCCGCGACCAGCCGAAATGCATGATCGACGTGCGCGGCCAGTCGCTGCTGCAGCGTCTGGTCTCGACCCTGGGCGACAGCGGCCTGAAAGACGTCACCGTGGTCCGCGGCTACCGCAAGGAGGCGGTGGTGGTGCCGGGCATCAAGACGGTCGACAACGACCGCTATGACGAGACCGGCGAGGTCTACTCCCTGGCCCAGGCGCGCAAGGCGCTGGAGGGCGAGACGGTGGTGGCCTATGGCGACGTGCTGTTCCGCCGCTACATCCTGGACGGGCTGATGTCGAGCGAGGGCGACATCGTCCTGGCGGTCGACGCCATGAGCCTGTCGGTCAAGCAGCCGAAGAAGACCCTGCGTGACCTGGTGGCCGCCGACCGGCCCTATTCCGGCAGCTATCTCGACGACACCCCGGTGCATCTGAGGGCGATGTCGGAGTCGATCCCGGCCGGCGAAGTCAGCGGCGAATGGATCGGCCTGGCCCGGTTCAGCGCTCAGGGCTCGGTCTGGCTGCGCGAGGAGATCGACCGGATCGAGGCCGAGGGGCTGCTGGAGACGGCGGACCTGCCACTGCTGCTGACCCGGCTGGCCGTCCGCCACCCGGTGGCGGTGCAGTATTTCACCGCCCATTGGCTGGATGTCGACACGCTGAGCGACCTGGCCGACGCGCGCAATTTTACCTAGTGGAGAAGCGGCGCGCGACCCTGCCATGCGTCCGTGCGCCGCTTCCCTCCAGGCCGATCGCGCTCTAGAACGTCCGGCATGATCACCGCAGACGAGTTCATCGCAGCGGCGAAGGCGCGCGGCCACGACTTCTACACCGGGGTTCCGTGCAGCTTCCTGACCCCGCTGATCAATGGCGTGCTGTCGAGCCCGGCCCTGACCTATGTCGGCGCCGCCAGCGAGGGCGAGGCGGTGGCAATCGCCGCCGGCGCCTGGCTGGCCGGGCGCCGCACCGTGGTGATGTGCCAGAACTCCGGCCTGGGCAACGCGGTCAACCCGCTGACCTCGCTGAACGCGCCGTTCCGCATCCCGACCCTGTTCATCACCACCTGGCGCGGCCAGCCCGGTCAGCCGGACGAGCCGCAGCACGAGGTGATGGGCCGCATCACCCAGGACCTGCTGGAGCTGATCGAGGTGCCGCAGGCTCCCTTCCCGGCTACGCCCGAGGCACTGGGTCCGGCGCTGGACCAGGCCTCGGCCCGCATGGACGAGACCGGGCTGCCCTATGCCTTCGTCATGAAGAAGGGCGACGTCCGCGACGCGGATCTGCGGGCGCCGCCGCCCGCCCTGCCCCGCCCCGGCCGCCGCGCCGACTGGCCGGAGGTCGGGCCGCGCCCGACCCGGGCGGCGGTGCTGGAGCGCTTCCTGGCCCTGACCGACGACCGCACCGCCGTGGTCGCCACCACCGGCAAGGCCGGGCGCGAGCTGTTCACCCTGGCCGACCGGAAGCAGCATATCTACCAGGTCGGGTCGATGGGCGGCGCCTCCGGCATGGCCCTGGGCGTGGCGCTGAACACCCCGGCGCCGGTCGTGGTGCTGGACGGCGACGGTGCCGCGCTGATGAAGCTGGGCACCTTCGCCACCATCGGCGCCCAGGCGCCCGGCAACCTGATCCACATCCTGCTCGACAACGGCGTGCATGACTCGACCGGCGGCCAGGCCACGGTCTCCGCCTCGGTCGATTTCGCCGCTGTGGCGCTGGCCTGCGGCTATCAGTTCGCCGCCGCCTGCGCCAGCCTGGACGGGTTCGAGGCCGCGTTCCGCGCTGCCTCCGAGGCACCGCGGCCGGCGCTGATCCATGTCCGCATCGCCCCGGGCTCGATGGAGAAGCTGGGCCGACCGACTGTGTCGCCGGCCGATGTCGCCCGCCGGTTCAAAGCCTTCCTCGCCGGCCTGCGCCCGGCCGCAACGGGTGTCGGCTCCGCATCATGAAATGGCCTGCCTGCATCGGGATCGCCGTCGGCCTGACGGTCGCGGTCGTGCTGGTCTGGCTGACCGGCGCGGCCGAGATCTGGGCCGCGCTGACCGGCGCCGGCTGGGGCATCCTGGCCGTCATCGCCCTGCACTTCCCGCAATTCCTGTTCTCCTCGCTCGGCTGGCGCGTGCTGGTGCCGGAGCGGCCGGTGCCGCCGCTGAGCTTCTTCATCCGGCTGCGCTGGATCCGCGAGGCGATCAACTCGCTGCTGCCGGTGGCGCAGATCGGCGGCGAGCTGATCACCGCCCGGCTGCTGGCGATGCGCGGCGTGCCGCTGAACCGGTCCGGCGCCGCCATCGTCGTCGACCTGACCACGCAGATGGCCAGCCAGGTGGTGTTCACCGTCTTCGGTCTGGTCCTGCTGTTCCTCGGCGCCCATGATGGCACGATGACGCCCTGGATCATCGCCGGCGCCGGCGTCGGCCTGGTGCTTGTCGTGCTGTTCGTCGGCGCCCAGCGCTTCGGCATGTTCAAGGTGCTGGAGCGGGCGCTGATCCGCCTGGCCGACAAGTTCGGCTGGTCCTCGCTGGGCGAGGTCTCCGGCCTGCATGATTCGATCGTGTCGCTGTATGGCAACCATGCCCGCCGGGTCTGGATCTCCGGCGGCCAGCACCTGGTCTCCTGGCTGCTCGGCTGCCTGGAGATCTGGGCGACACTGTGGGCGCTGGGCCTCGAGCCCAGCCTGCGCGACGCGGTGATCATCGAGAGCCTGGCCCAGGCCGTCCGCGTCGCCGGGGTGCTGGTGCCCGGCGCGCTGGGCGTGCAGGAGGGCGGCTTCATCGTCATCTGCGGCCTGCTCGGCATCCCGCCGCACAGCGCCGTGGCCATGGCGCTGATCCGCCGCATCCGCGAGATCGCGCTGGGCGTGCCCGGCCTGATGGCCTGGCAGGCCATGGAGGGCCGGCACCTGGCCCGGCGCCGCCGCGCCCGCGCCTCGGAGGCCTCGTCATGACCTGGTCCGCGGAAGAGCCGGCCCTGCTGACCCCGGGCCCGCTGACCACCCGGATCGAGACGCGCCGCGCCATGCTGCGCGACTGGGGCTCGCGCGACCGCGCCTTCATCGCCCTGACGGCGGAGCTGCGGCAGCGGCTGCTGGACGTCGCCCGCGCCGAAGCCAGCCATGTCGCGATCCCGCTGCAGGGCAGCGGCACCTTCATCGTCGAGGCCGCCATCGCCACGCTGCTGCCGCCCTCCGGCAAGCTGCTGGGGCTGGCCAACGGCGCCTATGGCGAGCGCATGGTCGCCATCGCCAGCCGCCTGGGCCGGTCGGTCGAGGCCCTGCGCTGGCCGGAGGACCGGCCGGTGGAGCCGGAGCGGGTCGACGCGGCGCTGGCGGCCGACCCGTCCATCACCCATGTTGCCCTGGTCCATTGCGAGACCACCTCGGGCATCCTCAATCCGTTCGAGGCGGTGGCTGCCGTCGTCGCCAAGCACGGGCGGGCGCTGATCCTGGACGCGATGAGCAGCTTCGGCGCGCTACCGATCGACCTCTCGACCACGCCGGCCGCGGCGGTGCTGGCCTCCAGCAACAAGGGGCTGGAGGGCGTGCCCGGAATCGGCTTCGCCCTGGTGGAGCGGCAGGCGATCGCGGCGGCGAAGGGCAACAGCCCGTCCGTCAGCCTCGACCTGCACGACCAATGGCACGGCTTCGAGGGCAACGGCCAGTGGCGCTTCACCCCGCCGGTGCAGGTGGTGGCGGCGCTGGTCGAGGCGCTGCGGCTGCTGGAGGCCGAGGGCGGGCCGGCCGCCCGGCTGCGCCGCTACCAGGACAATTTCGACACGCTGGCGGCCGGCATGGCCCGGCTGGGCTTCCGCCTGTTCCTCGACCCGGCGGTGCAGGCGCCGATCATCGCCACCTTCCACCCGCTGGACGACCCGCACTTCGCCTTCGAGCCCTTCTACGAGGCGCTGGCCGCGCGCGGCTTCCTGATCTATCCAGGGAAGCTGACCCGGGCCGACAGCTTCCGCATCGGCTGCATCGGGGCCCTCGACCGCAACGATTTCCAGGCCCTGCTCGTTGCCATCGAGGACGCGTTGTCGGAGATGCGCCGATGAAGATCCCATTCCTCGCCTGCGCCTTTCTGGGGTTCGGCGCCGCCGCGGCGTCTGCGGCGACGGTCGAGATCACCGTCACCGACATCAGGGAAGCCAAGGGCACGATCCGGATGGCCCTGTGCCCGCAGGCGCAGTTCCTGAAGGACGACTGCCCCTACAGCGGCACGGCGCCGGCCACGGTGCCGCAGGCCACCGTGGTGATCCAGAACGTCGCCCCCGGCGTCTACGCGGCGCAGGGCTATCACGACGTCAACGACAACCACGAAGTCGACCGGACCCTGCTGGGCGTGCCGGAGGAAGGCGTCGCCTTCTCGCGCAACCCCTCCTATTTCTTCGCCCCGCCGGATTTCAAGGACGCGTCCTTCACCGTCGGCCCGCGCGAGGCGCTGATCACCGTCCGGCTGCGCTACTTCTGAACCGTCGCGGGCTTCGGGCGGCGCGCCAGCACCCCGAGCCAGAGCGCGCCCGCCGGCGTGATCACCGCCGCCGCGACCAGCATCGGCCAGGCCAGGCCGAGCCAGACGAAGACCGGCACCAGGGCCAGGGCGTCGTCGGGATCGACCACCACGCCGCGATGGCGCATGGCGTAGCGCGACAGCTCGATCACCTTGGTCACGTTGAGCTGCCAGAACAGCACGCCGATGCCGAGGCCGGCGGCGGCGCCGAGCAGGACCGGGGCGAAGCCGAGACCGGCCAGGGCCAAGCCGATGCCGATGCCGATGAAGGCGATCGCGTCGCACAGGCAGTCGACGCACAGATCGTAGCGGTGGCCCCAGGGGCTGGCCTGCCCGGTCTGCCGGGCCAGCTCGCCGTCGGCGCGGTCGAGCAGCATCGACAGCAGGAACACGACCCCGCCGAGATCGGCCCAGATCCCGCCGCAGGCGAAGCCAACCGCGGCCGCCACGCCGGTGGCCAGCCGCATGGTGGTGAGCTGGTTGGGGGTGACGCCGGTCGGCGCCACCCGCCGGACCGCGGGGCGGACGATACGGTGGATCAGGGTGTCTTGGCTCATCCTAGGTCTGCTGTCTCCGCGCCCGTCCCGGAGGCGCCCCTCTAGGTTTCTAAACCATCAAGCCGAAAGCAAGGCAACGGTCTGGCCATGCCGCGGCGTCGAACCGGCGATGCATCTCCACACGCCGACGCGATTGCAATCCGTCGCCGGTCCTGCGAAATGATAGAAACGTCGCGCTGGGTTCCGCTGCCTGCCGAGGCTGTCTTCGCATGACTGCGCCCATACCCTCCCGCCCCCTGGGCCCCATTCTGACTCGCCGCGCCGCGCTCGGCGTGGTCGGCGGCATTGCCCTGGCCGGGCCGGCCGCCTATGCCCTGCCCCCGGCCGCCCGGCCCGGCTCGCTGCTGGACGAGGTGCACAACCGGGTCGAGCCTTATCTCGAACTCGGCCACGCCCACACCGGCGAGAGCTATACCGGCCGGTTCTACGGCGCCGCCGGCTATGACGTCGCGGAGCTGCAGAAGCTCGACTGGTTCCTGCGCGACTGGCGGCAGCGCGCGAGCGTGCAGATCGACCCGCGGCTGTTCTGGGCGCTGGCGGTGATCCGCGCCGTGACCCAGCGGGCCGGCTTCAGCGGCAAGGCGACGGTCAATTCCGGCTATCGCACGCTGAAGACCAACTCCTCGCTCGAAGGGACGGCCCGCAACTCCCTGCACATGGCCGGCCGGGCCATCGACCTGACCTTCGAGAAGGTCCCGCCGAGCCAGCTCGTCGGCTGCGCCCTGGCGCTGCAGATCGGCGGCGTCGGCCAGTATCCCGGCTTCACCCATATCGATTCCGGCAATCTGCGCACCTGGGGAGGTTGAGACCAGGGACGCGATTCCCAATCGCGGGGTCGACGCGACCGCGTGATCGTCCTATCCATGTTCCAGCCATGCGTGACCGCGCAGGCGCGCCCGTCAGAGGCGCCCCGGACTCGCTTTTCCAAGGGGAGAGCCCGCCGCCATGCCGTTCCCGTTCACCCGTGCCGTCGCCGCCTTCGGCCTCGCCCTAATCGTCGCGGGCTGCGGCGAATCGTCGACGACCTCGCTGCTGCGGATGGGCGACAGCATCCGCGCCGCCGGCGACCCGGAGACCGCGGTCACCTTCTACCAGCGCGCCGCGACCGAGGACCCCGACAATCCCCTGCCGATGATCAAGCTGGGCGACGCGACGCTGCAGGGCGGCGACCCGGTGCGCGCCGCCAGCTACTATCACGCCGCCCTGGCGATCGAGCCGACCAACGCCGACGCCCTGCGCGGCCTGGGCAAGGTGCAGCTGGCCCAGGGCAAGCCGCAGGAGGCGATCGCGGTCCTCGACCAGGCGCTGGCCCGCAAGCCGGAGGACGTCTCGACCGTGCTGGCCAAGGGCACCGCCCTGGCCCTGCTGGGCCGGCCGCAGGAGGCGCAGGGGCTGTATCAGAAGGCGCTGGCCAAGGAGCCCGCCAATGTCAGCCTGAAGACCAACCTGGCCCTCTCCTATGCCCTGGCCGGCAACACCGGCGAGGCGGTGCGGGTGATGCGCGAGGCCGCCGCCGCGCCGGACGCCACCGCCGTGCAGCAGCGCAACCTGGCGCTGGTTCTGGCGATGGACGGCAAGACCCAGGAGGCGCGCAAGGTGGCCGATGCGGTCCTGCCGGCGAAGGAGGCGCGCAACCTGCTCAACGCGGCGCGCCGGATCCGCGGCATGAAGGACCCCGTGCGGCGGGCCCAGGCGATCGGCACGATCGGCTGAGCCGCAGCACCGGTGCCGCCCCCGGCTACTGGGCGGCGCCGGAGATGTCGGTGGTGCCGGACCCGGCCGCCGCCGGCGGCAGGACCACGCCCGCCTGACCGTGGTCGGCGCGGGAGTCGGTCCCGGAATCCGTCTGGTCGTCGCCGCCCAGCTGCAGATAGCGCTCGGCCGCGCGGACCGACGGGTTGGCGAAGGCCGGCCCCATCTGGCGGCCCTGGAACAGGTCGCTCTTGCGCTCGACCTGCTGCGCCAGGTTGAGGTCGCTGGCGCAGCCGAGCGGCAAGTCCTCCGGCAGCGAGCCGTCGGGGTTCATGCAGCGCTTCGGCCACAGCACCGGCTGTCCGGCCGCCGCCACCTGCACCGTGTCGGAAGCGGATGGATCGTTGACCAGCGAGATGCTGTACGGCCCGGCGCTGCGCACCACCGCCGCGATCGCCTCCTGCCGTGCCGCCGCCTTCGGGCCGCCGGCCGCGACGGTGACCGACGAGCCCGGCGTCAGGCCGGAGCCGCGGACGAACTCGACCAGCCGGGCGCGCTCGGTCGGGCTCAGGCTCGACGCCTGGGGCGCGAACAGCACCGGATGGGCCATCGGCGTCGACAGGGTGGTGTAGCCGTCGTCGGGCCAGTCCGGGATCTTGTGTTCGCAGGCGGCCAGGACACCGGCCAGGGCGATGACCGCGAGATGGTGGATCGGGAACCTCATGGCGCGTCCTATTCGAGCACGAAGCCGGCGCTGCCGCCGGTCATGGAGGGGGACTGGCGCACCTGCCGCACGGTCGGCGCGGTGCGCTGCGCCGGCACCGCCACCGCCTTCGGCGAGTCCACCGGCTTCATCAGGAACGGGGTGATCAGGATCACCAGCTCGGTCTCGTTGCGCTTGTACCGGCTCGACTGGAACAGCTTGCCGAGGATCGGCACGTCGCCGAGCACCGGGATCTTGTCGGCGGAATTCGACATGTTGCGCTGGAACATGCCGGCCAGCGCGAAGGTCTGGCCCGAGGCCAGCTCGATCGTGGTCTCGGCCCGGCGTATGATCAGCGACGGCACCGAGACTCCGTCGCTCTCGACCCGGGCGTCATCGCTGAGCTCGCTGACCTCCGGCTTCACCCGCATGGCGATGCGGTCGCCCGGCAGCACGGTCGGGACGAAGGACAGCGACACGCCGAACTGCTTGTATTCGATGGTCACCGTGTCGTTGCCCTGCGGCACCGGGATCGGGAACTCGCCGCCGGCCAGGAAGTTCGCGGTCTCGCCGCTGACCGCGGTCAGGGTCGGCTCGGCCAGGATGCTGACCAGCCCTTCCCGCTGCAGCGCGTCGATCACCGCGTCGACGTTGTTGCCGCCGCTGTGGTAGCCGGCATTGGCGGTGCCGGGCAGGCCGACCCCGGCAAAGCCGCCGCTGACCAGGCCGATGTTGAACTTGCCGATGTCGAACATCGCCTGCCAGTTGACGCCGAGATTCTCCACCGCGTTGCGCTGGACCTCGGCGAAGCGGACGCGGATGCCGACCTGCTGCGACCCCCGCACCGTGTTCAGGTTCATCGCCCCGCCGGCATTGCTGCCGAGCTGCTGGGCCAGGGCGTCGAGCTTCATGGCGCTGCCGAGATCGGCCACCGTGCCGGTGGTGACCGGCCGGTCCTGGATGTAGCCCATCTGGCCGCCGCTGGACGGCGCCACCCGCATCATCTCGCGCTGCGCCGCGGTCTCGTCCTGGCTGACCCGGACATTCGCCGCCGCCACCACCTGGTCGGCGCTGCTGAGCGCGAACAGGTTGGTGGTGCCGGACGACACGCCGTAGATATAGGCCGAGCGGGCGGACACCATCTCGATGTCGAGCACGTTCGGATTCGCCACCAGCACCGTCTGCACCGGCAGGGCGAAGGTCAGCAGGTTGCCCTGCCCGACCTTCATCTCGATCAGCGACCGGCTGGGCGTCAGCGCCGGCTGGGCCGGCTGCCGCGGCGGCGCCGGCGAGACCTGCCTCGTCGGCTGGCCCGGCGGGAGCGACGGCGGCGGCTGCATCGCCGGCGTCACCTGCGGCGGCGGATCGGCCGGCGCGCCCGGCGGCAGGGTGACGATCTTCGGCGCCGTGGCCGGCGCGCGCATGGCGGTGATGTCCTCGGTCGGGGTCACCGTCGCGCCGGGCACCGCCGGTAGCTGGGCCTGCGGCGGCAGCGGCTGCACGGTCATGCCCGGCGGCTCGGCCTGGGCCTGCGCGAGCGGAACGCCGGCGGCAAGGGCCGCGGCCAGGACAGCCGTGGCGGTGAGTGCGTGACGCAACCGGGCCAGGGATCGTGACTGGTCCATCTTCCCCCTCACTCCGCGGCGGCCCGGTCGAGCCCGGCCTCGGCATCCTGGCGGACCCGGCGGCCGGTCAGCCGGACCACCGCCACCGGCTGCACCGTGTAGTCCGACGCGATCTCGGCATAGGACAGCACCGACGCCTCGACATGGTTGCGGGCCAGGGCCTGGCGCAGGAAGCGGCGAGTGTCGAGCGCGGTCAGGATCACCGGGGGCAGCACCGACAGCTCGAGCGGGCTGCGCAGATAGACCGCCACCATCAGCAGCAGGACCGCGAAGGTGATGTTGCAGGCGATCAGCACGTCGACCAGCAGCGTCGGCAGCGGCAGGATCATCAGC
>NZ_JBQJIK010000031.1:0-83941 GCF_052078665.1 Inquilinus sp. CA228
CAATCCGTCTCCGTCATTCTCGTCAACATCGCCGACCTCCGAACCAGCCGGCATTCCATGAATCACATCGAGTCTCTTGGCGGAATCCTCAAACCGATACCTGAGTCAATTCGTCCACACTGCCTAGCTTAGTCGAACCGAGGTCCAGATCCTCGAAAAGGTGGTTGAAATCCTCCTCACTTTCCGTGCCCATCGTCGACTTTTGGATATTGTCGAGAATGCGGCTCAGGTCATCGAGGATGAAGTTGTTGCCCTTCTGCGCGCCGCGTTGAGCGATTGAGGCGAAGAGCTCTGACGGCTTCAGGAAGTACCCCAACTCCTCAACGGCTTCTGTGCGAACCGCTTCCAGCACCTCCTCGCCTTCCGTGGCTCCTTCGACAATGTCAGTAAATTCAATGCCGTCAGGTTCAAGGATGCCGTTGGCGTAGAGGCGCATCCTCTCGGAGAGGTACTTAAAGAAGATGAAGCCCAGGATGTAGTCCCGAAACTCGTCCGCATCCATCTTGCCGCGTAGGTCGTTGGCGATGCCCCAAAGCGCCTTTTCCAGCTCTTTCTTCTGCGCTTCCGTCATGCGCTCTATCATACCCCCAGATAGCGTTGCCCAGCCTCTACTAGGCGAAAGCCCGTGCTTGCCCAGAGGTTTCAGGCAGGCTCGCCTCAACTGACATTTGGCGTGAGGATGAGCAGCCTCTCTGGCATGGGCAGTGAATCACGCAGCGAGCCTAGAACGGGAGCTACTGTCCAGTCCACTCGCTGGATAGAGCGACGGGCCGACCGACGCCTTCCGGCTGTGAGTTTGTGAACGCAATGTCCACTTGCGTTAACCCGCGACTCTCGTTCATGATACGTTCTATGGACATGGCGCAATCCGATTCCGACGAGATCCGGCCGACCGATCCCGACATGAAGTGGACGGGGTGGGCGCTGGACTCGCTGCGTGAACTGGTCACGATCGACTTGCGCACCAAGCGGATCATCTCGACGCAGCAGCAGGCGATGCCGGCAAGGGGGGAGTCGATCCCCGATTTCGACCTGAAGCAGTCGCGGCTGTCCCGGTCGGTGCGGCTGTCGATCGCCATGACCGAGCGAATCCGCGCCAACTATCTGATGCGCCGGACAAAGCGCAAGGAGTCGGGCGAGCAGGAGCACCGCCGGCAACGGCGGGAGCAGGCCGCCCAGGCCGTGGCCGAAGCGGTCGCGCAGCCCGAGGACGTCGAGTACATGCGGTCCTGGGTGTGGGAGAAACTGGTCGAGGACGAGATCCTGGACGAGCAGCTCGACACGCTGTCGGCCGAGGAGTTCGTGCGCGAGGTCTGCCGCAAGATCGGCCGCCCGCCGAATCCGGCCTGGCAGCCGCGGGGCTGGGACGATGCCGCCGACATCGACGGCGATGGCACCGTCGTCACGCCCGTCAGGTGCGTGGACCTGGTCGCTGTGAGCCCCACGGCCGCGGAGGGCTGGGCCGAGCCGCCGGAGGAGTCCGGAGACGGCTGCCTGCCATCCCGACCGCCGAAGCCCGACAGCAGCTGAGCGCCGCCGCGGTCGCGATATGCCCTATCTCCATGACACATCGACGTGCTTCGCCTCTTCCGCCCGCGGGAGGGGCTGGAGGTGCTTGCGATTCCGGGCGAGGGGAGGGGCCGCGGGAGAGGCACACAGGAAGGTCCCCTGCGAGCGCCCGGGCCTGCGGCCCGGGCGGTGCCTAGAAAGACGGCGGGGTGCAGGCCGAGACGATCTCCGCTGCCTCCTCGCCGACCACGCGGAAGCGGTGCGGCAGGCGGCTCTGGAAGTAATAGGCGTCGCCGGGGCCGAGGATGCGGCGGCGCGGGCCGACCGTCAGCTCCACCCGGCCGCGGATCACCACGCCGCCCTCCTCGCCGGCATGGCTCAGCGCCGTCGGGCCGGTGTCGGCGCCCGGCGCCAGCCGCTCGTGCAGGATCTGCAGCGCCCGGCCGGACAGGTCGCAGCCCACCTGGCGGTAGGAGATCAGCCCGTCGGGTCCGTCCGAGCCGCCGCCATGCCCACCGAGTTTCCCCGCGATCTCGGTCAGCTCGGCTGCCGGGAAGAACACCGGGTCCTCCGGCCCCTCGGGCAGGGCGAAGAACGCGGCCAGGCTCAGCGGCAGCCCGTCCAGCACCCGCTTCAGCGAGCCGATCGAGGGGCTGGCGCGGTTCTGCTCGATCAGCGAGACGGTGGCGTTGGAGACGCCGGCGCGCCGCGCCAGCTCGCGCTGGCTCAGCCCGTGCTCCTCGCGCAGCCGCCGCAGCTTGCCGCCGATGTCGATCCCCGCGTCATCGGCGCCGGAGAGCGGAGGGGCGGCCGCAGCATCGGCCATGGGTGTTTTCCTGTTCGAAATCCCGAACGCCGGCATCGGAGCGGCCTCCGCCGGCGCTTTTCGCATTCTCCGGGGCGCGCGCCCGCTTGTCCAGCGATCCGGGCGGTCCTAGGCTTCCCTCCGGCCCCTCATGATCCGGGGGCGAACCGGCCCGAGCGTTCGGTTCCCTCCACAGCCGACCGGAGTCTTGCCATGGACGATGCCCCCTTGGACGTTATCTCGGCCCGCGGCGACCTGCGCGCCCCGAACAACCTCGAATCCTTCTGGATGCCGTTCACCGCGAACCGGTCGTTCAAGGCGGCGCCGCGGCTCTACGCCTCGGCCAAGGGCATGTACTACACCACGGTCGACGGCCGCCAGGTGCTGGACGGCACCGCCGGCCTGTGGTGCGTCAACGCCGGCCACTGCCACCCCAAGATCGTCCAGGCGATCCAGGACCAGGCGGCGGAGATGGACTACGCCCCGTCCTTCCAGATGGGCCACCCCAAGGCGTTCGAGCTGGCCTCCCGCGTCGCCCAGCTGCTGCCGGGCGACCTCGACCACGTCTTCTTCGCCGCCGGCGGCGGGTCCGAGGCGGTGGATAGCGCCCTGAAGATCGCCCTGGCCTATCAGCGCCAGATCGGCCAGGGCACCCGCACCCGGCTGATCGGGCGCGAGCGCGGCTATCACGGCACCGGCTTCGGCGGCATCTCGGTCGGCGGCATGGTCGCCAACCGCCGCACCTTCGGCACCATGCTCAGCGGCGTCGACCACATCCGCCACACCCACGACCTGGCGCGCAACGCCTACAGCCGCGGCCTGCCGCAGCACGGGTTCGAGCTGGCCGACGACCTGGAGCGGCTGGTCGCGCTGCACGACGCCTCCACCATCGCCGCGGTGATCGTCGAGCCGGTGGCGGGCTCCACCGGCGTGCTGATGCCGCCCAAGGGCTATCTGCAGCGGCTGCGCGAGATCTGCGACAAGCACGGCATCCTGCTGATCTTCGACGAGGTCATCACCGGCTTCGGCCGCCTCGGCACCAGCTTCGCCGCCGACTATTTCGGCGTGCAGCCGGACATGGTGACCATGGCCAAGGGCCTGACCAACGCCGCCGTCCCGGCCGGCGCCGTCGGCGTGCGCAAGCACATCTACGACGCCTTCATGACCGGGCCGGAGCACATGATCGAGCTGTTCCACGGCTACACCTACTCGGCCCATCCGCTGGCCATGGCCGCCGGGTTGGCGACCCTCGACGTGTACCGCGAGGAGGGGCTGTTCGAGCGCGTCGCCGAGCTGGCGCCGTACTGGGAGCAGGCGCTGCACAGCCTGAAGGGCACCCGCCACGTCATCGACATCCGCAACCTCGGCCTGATCGGCGCGGTGGAGCTGGAGCCGATCGCCGGCCGCCCGACCGCCCGGGCCTACGACCTGTTCATCAAGTGCTTCCAGAAAGGGGTGGGCATCCGCACCACCGGCGACATCGTCGCTTTGTCGCCGCCCTTCATCATCGAGAAGTCCGAGATCGACCGCCTGGTCGAAACCATGCGCGAGACCCTGCAGACCCTGGACTGAGGAGGGGGCAGGGGCCGGAGCCGAAGCCAGCCGCCAAAGCAAAACGAGTCCCCCCTCCCCTCGCGGGAGGGGGGTAGGGGGAGGGGGTTCGTGCCGCAAGAGCCGTCACCGGTCTTGTAGTACCGCGCATCCGGAGCGAAACTGGAACATACCCTGAACCGCGCGTAGACGAACCCCATGGACACCCAGCCAGGCTTCCAGCTGCCGCCGCTCGCCGCGGTCCGGGTGTTCGAGGCGGCGGCCCGCCACCTCAGCTTCACCCGCGCGGCGGCGGAGCTGGGCATGACCCAGGCGGCGGTCAGCTACCAGATCCGCCTGCTCGAGGACCGGGTCGGCGCGCCGCTGTTCCTGCGCCTGACCCGCAAGGTGGCGCTGACCGAGGCCGGGGCGCGGCTGGCGCCGGTGCTGACCGAGGCGCTGTCGCGCATGGCCGGGGCCTTCGCCGCGCTGCGCGACGACGCCGGCGGCGGGCTGCTGTCGGTCACCACCGTGCTGACCCTGGCCTCGAACTGGCTGGTGCCGCGGCTCGGCCGGTTCCAGGCCGCCCATCCCGGCACTACGGTGCGGGTCGACACCGGCCAGAGCAACGTCGACTTCACCCGCGGCGAATACGATCTCGGCATCCGCTACGGCCGCGGCGTCTGGCCCGGCCTGGCCGCGCATCCGCTGATGCCGGTCGACTGCACGCCCTTGTGCAGCCCGGCCCTGCGCGACCGCGCCGGCGGCCTCGCCCATGCGCGCGACCTGCTGGCCGTGCCGCTGCTGTGGGACGACGCCGACGCCTGGCAGCGCTGGTTCGCCGCGGCGGGGGTCACGGTGCCGGTCTCGGTCGCCGACAACGGCCTCCGGCTCGACACCCAGCAGATGATGGGGCAGGTGGCGAAGGCGGGGCAGGGCGTGGCGCTGCTCAACCCGCTGTTCTTCGCCGAGGAGCTCGCCGCCGGCCAGCTGGTGCAGCCCTTCCCGACGCTGCTGCGCGAGAACGGCGCCTACTACATCGTCTATCTCGAGACCCGCCGCGACGTCCCGAAGATCGCGCTGTTCCGCGACTGGCTGCTGGCCGAGGCGGCGGGGAGTGGTTAGCTCCGATCGAACCCCAGGTCCCGGCGCAGCTGGTCGGACAGCGACTTCGGATCAAGCATCCGGCCGCCGGCCGGGCGCAGCAGCCGGCTGGCGGCGGCGCGCAGGGTGGAGAGCAGGCCGCGCCGAGGGCGAAGCCGGGGGATCGGGCGCAAAGGCGCCCGCTGAACGATGCTGGTCATCTCGGTCTCCTGGGGACCCGGAACGCATCAGCTCTGTTGATGGGTTCGACGGGCCGGTCGTTGCGATGGGCTCTGTATGAGAGGAATATCGGGGTTCCGCGGGCGTTCGACCAACGCGTTCTCGATAAGCAACGGATAAGCTGTCTTTATGGATGAAGGATCAGCCTCGCGCCTGCCGCCGCTGCCGGCCATCCGGGTGTTCGAGGCGGCGGCGCGCCACCTCAGCTTCACCAAAGCGGCGGCGGAGCTGGGCATGACCCAGGCCGCGGTCAGCTACCAGATCCGCCTGCTGGAGGACCGCGTCGGCGCGCCGCTGTTCCTCCGCCTGACCCGCAAGGTGGCGCTGACCGAGACCGGCGCGCGGCTGGCGCCGGCGGTGACCGAGGCGCTGGCCCGGCTGGTCGGCGCCTTCGCCGCGGCGCGCGACGACACCGGCGGGCCGCTCTCGATCACCGCGATCCACACCTTCGCCACCAACTGGCTGGTGCCGCGGCTCGGCCGGTTCCAGCTGGCCCATCCCGGCATCGCCGTGCGGCTCGACACCAACACCAGCCTGGTCGACTTCACCCGCGGCGACAGCGACATCGGCATCCGCCACGGCATGGGCGTCTGGCCCGGCCTGGTCGCGCACCCGCTGATGCCGATCGAATACACCGCCCTGTGCAGCCCGGCGCTGCGCGACCGCGCCGGCGGGCTCAAGGATCCGCGCGACCTGCTGCGGCTGCCGCTGCTGTGGGACGGCGGCGACGCCTATTGGCAGCGCTGGTTCGCCGCCGCCGGCGTGGTCGTGCCGGAGTCCGTGTCCAATGGCGGCCTGCGGCTCGAGAACCAGCAGATGATGGGCCGCGCGGCGCAGGCGGGGCAGGGGCTGGCCCTGGTCAACCCGACCTTCTTCCTCGACGAGCTCGCCGCCGGCGAGCTGGTCCGGCCCTTCCCGTTCCACATCCGCGACGAGGGCTCCTACTACCTGGTCTATCTCGACAGCCGCCGCGACGTGCCGAAGATCACCGCCTTCCGCGACTGGGTCCTGGCCGAGATCGCCGCGGATGAGAGGCAGGAGGGCCGGGTTGGCCCGTCATAGCCCCGCCGTCGTAGGTTGGGTTCGCGGCAAGCGAACCCAACATCGGGCCGCCGCAACAGCGCCCTCAGGAAGGACGCGTCACCCCGTCATAAGTCAGGATCGCCCCATACAGCTCCGGCCGGCGGTCGCGGAACAGGCCCCAGCTGGCGCGCTGGGCCCGGATGGCGTCGAGGTCGAAGCGCGCGACCAGCACCTCCTCTTCGGTGCGGCCGGCCTGGGCCACCAGCTCGCCGGTCGGGCCGGCGATGAAGGAGGAGCCGTAGAAGGTCTGGCTGAAGCGCTCGCCCTGCTCGGTGCCGATGCGGTTCGAGGCGACCAGCGGCACCAGGTTGGCGCCGGCATGGCCCTGCATCACCCGGGTCCAGTGCGGCTGGCTGTCCAGCCCGCCATCCTGCGGCTCGCTGCCGATCGCGGTCGGGTACAGCAGCACATCGGTGCCCAGCAGCGCCATGCAGCGCGCCGCCTCCGGGTACCACTGGTCCCAGCAGATGCCGCAGCCGACCTTGCCGTAGCGGGTCTGCCACACCCGGAAGCCGGTGTCGCCGGGGTTGAAATAGAACTTCTCCTCATAGCCCGGCCCGTCCGGGATGTGCGACTTGCGGTAGACGCCCAGCACGCTGCCGTCGGCATCGACCATGGCGATCGAGTTGTAATAGGCGTTGTTGGCGCGCTCGAACACGCTGACCGGCATCGCCACCTGCAGCTCCGCCGCCAGCCGGCGGAACCGCTCCACCACCGGATGGCCGTCGATCGGTTGGGCCAGGGCGAAGTGCGTCTGCAGCTGGTCGCGGCAGAAATAGGGGGCGGCGAACAGCTCCTGCGGCAGCACGATCTGGGCGCCGCGGCCGGCGGCCTGGCGCACCAGCGCCTCGACCCGGTCCAGGGTCTCGGCCTCGTTCCAGGTGCAGAAGGTCTGGGTGGCGGCGACGGTGACGGTGGTCTTGGCGGATCCTCAGACGGTCTGGCGCCGGCGCGGCCGGCTGTCGGCGGCGCTGGTGCGGCCGCGGGCGCGGCGGCGCTCCTTCAACTGCCGCAGCACGGCCAGCCGCCAGGCGTTGTCGGCGTCGCGCCAGGCCGCGATCTCGTCGC
The DNA here is from genome assembly GCF_052078665.1 of Inquilinus sp. CA228. Lineage (NCBI taxonomy): Bacteria > Pseudomonadati > Pseudomonadota > Alphaproteobacteria > Rhodospirillales > Rhodospirillaceae > Inquilinus > Inquilinus sp. CA228. The sequence goes on from NZ_JBQJIK010000031.1 coordinate 7,319, forward strand.
CCGTGCGCAGGCAGCCGGCGCACAGCCCGGTCCCGGTCTCGAGCGTGCAGACGCCGGTGCAGGGCGAGACGATCGGGGGCAGGTCGGCGGGCGGGAGTTCGGAGTCCATGGCCCCTTCCAGGTAACCCGCCCGCGGGCCGGGTTCAAGGCGGCGCGTGCCGGCCGCGGCCGTGGTGTCGTGACCGGGCGAGGCCGGGTCGCAGGCGCGATGGTCGCCGGAGCCTCGGGGCGTAGCATCGGGACTCTGCGAGAAGGATTGCCCGCGATGACCGACGCCTCCACCCCATCGGCCCCCCTGCCATCGGACGAGACCCAGGACACCGGCCGGTCCGGCCGGCGCGGCCGCGGCGGCGCCGAGGCTCGGCGCGCCCTGCGCCGCGGCGGCGGGCTGCAGCAGCTGAAATACATCTCGCGCAAGATCCCGCTCTACGAGGTGCTGAAGACCGACGGGCTGGAACTGATCGAGCACAACGCCGACACGGTGCTGGAGGAGATCGGCCTCGAGTTCCGCGACGACGAGGAGACGCTGGAGCTGTGGAAGGCGGCCGGCGCCGACGTCAAGGGCACCCGCATCCGCTTCCCGCGCGGCCTGTGCCGCCAGCTGGTGCAGGCCACCGCGCCGCGCGAGTTCGCCCAGCATGCGCGGAACCCGGAGCGCACGGTGCAGATCGGCGGCGGCAACACCGTCTTCGCCCCGGTCTACGGCCCGCCCTTCATCCGCACCCTCGACGAGGGCCGCCGCTACGCCCGGATCGAGGATTTCCGCAACTTCGTCAAGCTCGCCTACATGACGCCGGTCATGCACCATTCCGGCGGCACCGTGTGCGAGCCCGTCGACCTGCCGGTGAACAAGCGGCATCTCGACATGGTCTATTCCCACATCAAATACTCCGACAAGCCGTTCATGGGCTCCGTGACGGCGCCGGAGCGGGCCGAGGACACGGTCGCCATGGCGCGGCTGGTGTTCGGCGAGGAGTTCGTCGACCAGAACTGCGTGCTGATCAGCCTGATCAACGCCAACTCGCCGATGGTGTGGGACGGCACCATGCTCGGCGCCTTGAAGACCTATGCCCGGGCCAACCAGGCGGTGATCGTCACGCCGTTCATCCTGGCCGGCGCGATGGCGCCGGTGACCAGCGCCGGCGTGCTGACCCAGACCCTGGCCGAGAGCCTGGCCGGCATGGCCACGGCGCAGCTGTGCCGCCCCGGCGCGCCGGTCGTGTTCGGCTCCTTCGCCAGCTCGATCTCGATGCAGTCGGGCGCGCCGACCTTCGGCACGCCGGAGCCGGCGCTGGTGCTGTACGGCGCCGCCGCCCTGGCCCGGCGCCTCGGCGTGCCGTTCCGCTCCGGCGGCTCGCTCTGCGGCTCCAAGGCTCCGGACGCGCAGGCGGCGTTCGAAAGCGCCAACACCCTGCTGCCGACCATGCTGGGCGGGGTCAACTTCGTGCTGCACGCCGCCGGCTGGCTCGAGGGCGGCCTGGTCAGCTCCTACGAGAAGTTCATCCTCGACACCGACCAGCTCGGCATGATGCAGGTGATGGCCGAGGGCATCGACCTCAGCGAGAACGGCCAGGCGATGGACGCGATCCGCCAGGTCGGGCCGGGCAGCCACTATCTCGGCTGCGACCACACCCAGCGCAATTTCGAGAACGCCTTCTACCGCTCGACCGTCGCCGACAACAACTCCTACGAGCAGTGGGAGGCCGAGGGCCGGCAGGACGCCTCGCAGCGCGCCAACAAGATCTGGAAGCGGATGCTGGAGGAGTACGAAGCGCCGGCGATCGACCCCGCGATCGACGAGGCGCTGCAGGACTTCATGCGGCGCAAGAAGGACAGCATGCCCGACGCCTTCACCTGAGGCTTACTCGGGACTCCAGGCGAACAGCTCCAGCGGCTCGGCGAAGCCCTTCAGCGGGTGCGGGCCGATGCTGCGGCAGCCGGGCCGGCCCAGCAGCGCCACGAAGCGCGGCGACATCAGCAGCGGCTCGCCGGTGGTGGCGCAGGCGGTCTGGATCCGGCTGACCAGGTTGACGTCGCGGCCGATCACGGTGAAGTCCAGCCGCCCGCCGGAGCCGATGTTGCCATAGGCGACCTCGCCGTGATGCAGCGCCACCCCGGCGCTCAGCGGCGTGCCGGCCTGGGAGACGGAGTGGATGCGGTCCAGGGCCAGGCGGGCCGCCCCGAAGGCCGCGGCGCAGCTGGCCACCGCCCCGTCGTCCAGGTGGAAGAACGCCAGCACCGCGTCGCCCATGAACTTCAGCACCTCGCCGCCGCCGGTGGTGATGGCCGGGACGATCTGGTCGAAATAGAGGTTGAGCCGGTCCAGCATCTGCTCGGGCGGCAGCCGGTTCGACAGCACGGTGAAGTCGCGCAGGTCGCACAGCAGCAGCGCCGCCTCCAGCGTCTCGACATCGCCGCGCCGGATATGCCCGTCCAGGATGCGCCGGCCGGTGATCGGGCCGACATAGGTGTTGAGCATGGTCGCCTCGGCCGCCCGCAGCAGGCGGATCTCGCAGACGCCGCGCAGGGCCGGGACGACGCGCTCGAAGGCTGCCCGGTCGGCCGGCGCGAACCCTTCCGGCCTCCGCGTGGCGAAGACGGCGGCGCTGGCCGGGCCCTGGCCCATCACCAGCGGTGCGACGATGGCGGCGCGCAGCCCGCGGCCCTGGAAGAAGTCGAGCTCCTCCATCCCGGCCATCTCCTCCGGCGTCGCCAGGCTCAGCCAGGCCTGTCCCTCGGTGGCCCGGCGGATCGGGTTGGTGGCGTAGAAGGGCAGGCGCTCGATCGAGATGTCGCGGTCGCGCAGTTCCACCGGCTCGCCCTCCGTCCAGGCCAGGGTGCGGGCAAGGATCTGCGGGTGCAGGGTGCGCAGGTGCAGGCTCAGCCGGTCGATCGGCAGGCCCAGCGCGCGCAGCAGGCGGCCGAGATCGGCCAGCATCTCCGTGTTCGAGGCGTCGTGGCATTCGTCGCTCGACAGCCATTCGATCAGGTCGGCCAGTCCGGCATCGGGGCGGGGTTCGATCATGGTGGCCGATTATAGGATCACCGCCGCGGCCCCGGCCATCGCCAATCGGGGCGATGCGTGCCAGATCCTCGTGCCGCCACGCGCCTTACCGCGCGTGGATGAACGTCTCCGGCGTGCCGTCTTCGGGATTGACGAAGATGACGTCCTTGGGATCGCGCCGCGGGGTGTCCACCGAGAGGAAGACGACGGGGCCTTCGATGATCTCCGGAAAGGCGTGAACGGTGCCGCGCGTGAAGAACAGCAGATGTCCGGGGGCGAACTCTCCCTTGTTCTCCGGGCTGCCGATCCAGAACGTGCTGCGGCCCGAGAGGACGTAGAGATACTCGTCGCAGGTCGCGTGGTAGTGCGGCGGCGTGGCCCGATAGACACGGAAGACGCGGGCGCTCGCCGCCGGTTCGTTGGTCAGATAGGTGTCCAGCAGCAACGTGTCCGAGGTGGGCGGGAACGATCTCGCGATCTCGTTCACATCGAACCGGCCGAAGGCGGGACGGTCGTTTTCGGGCTTCATGGCGGAGACTCCAGATGGCACGCCGCGTCGGTCATTCCGGAACCGCGCATTGCGCCGCCGAGAGATGGCTGCCGATCTCAGGGGCGACAAGAATGAGGGATCGATTGTCGCAGCCGGTCCGGTACGCTGGCGGCGTTTGTATTGCAGGCCGGGCGGAACCGACCGATAACCATGCGTTATCAAGTCGCATTCCGGAGGCCCGATGGTCATCCGCCAGCTCGAATACCTCGTCGCGCTCGCCCGCGAGAAGCATTTCGCCCGCGCGGCGGAAGCCTGCAGCGTGTCGCAGCCAGCCCTGTCCACCGCCCTGCGCCAGCTCGAGGACGAGCTGCAGGTGCCGATCGTCGAGCGCGGCCACCGCTTCCAGGGCTTCACCCGCGAAGGCGCCTGCGTGCTCGACTGGGCCAAGAAGATCCTGGCCGACCGCGACGGCCTGGCGCAGGAGCTGGCGATGCTGCAGCAGGGCCTGGCGGGCAGGCTGCGGATCGGCGCCGTGCCCTCGGCCCTGCCGATCGTGTCGCTGATCACCTCGCCCTTCGCCCAGTCGCATCCGGCGGTCACCGTCTCGGTGCTGTCGCAGACCTCGATCCAGATCGAGGCCGGGCTGGAGAATTTCGAGATCGATGTCGGCGTCACCTATCTCGACAACGAGCCGCTGCGCCATGTCCGCAGCCTGCCGTTGTACCAGGAGGACTACATCCTGCTGATGCCGGCGGATCAGGCGGCGGCATCGCGCCGCACCATCCGCTGGGTCGAGGCGGCGGAGCTGCCGCTGTGCCTCTTGACCCCGACCATGCAGAACCGGCGGATCATCGACGGCATCTTCCGCTCGGTCGGCTGTTCGCCGCATGCGGCGGTCGAGACCGACAGCATCATCAACCTGTGCTCGCATGTCCGCTCCGGCCCCTGGTCCAGCGTCATGCCGCGGGCGCTGCTGCACCTGTTCGGGGTGCCGGCCGGGACCCGGGCGCTGCGCCTGGTCGAGCCGGAGGCGACCCGCACCGTCGGGCTGGTGATGGCCGACCGCGACCCGCCTTCGCCCTTGGCCCGCGGCCTGTTCGACACCGCCCGCACGCTGAACCTCGACGCCGAGCTGCAGGGCACGCCGCTGCAGCCGCCTTCTTCATAAACGCTGTTTATCAATTCATCCGGGCTTTGTATTTGAATCTGGTATACGCACCCGTCCATCCTGAATCCTGTCGGGTGGCAGCCAAGGGCCGCCCGGTCCAACAAACCCGCAAAGGGAGTGGGACGGAATGCCCGAACACCGGGGCTGGGACGCCGAGGTGGCGCGTGACGTGATCGCATCGCATGGTGCGACCGAAGGGCCGTTGCTGCCCATCCTGCACGACCTGCAATCGGTCTTCGGCCATGTACCGCGCGAGGCGCTGCCGCTGTTGGCCGACGCGCTGAACCTGTCCCGCGCCGAGGTGCACGGGGTCGTCACTTTCTACCATGATTTCCGGACCGAGCCCGCGGGGCGCCATGTGCTGAAGCTGTGCCAGGCCGAGGCCTGCCAGTCGATGGGCGCGCGCGACTTGGCCGAGCATCTGCGGCGGCGGCTCGACATCGGCCTGCACCAGACCACGGCGGACGGCCGGATCACGGTCGAGCCGGTCTACTGCCTCGGCAACTGTGCCTGCGCCCCGGCGGCGCTGGCCGATGGCGAGCTGGTCGGGCGGATCGACGCCAAGCGCCTCGACCGCATCGTCGACAGGATGGAGGCCGGGCGATGAAGGTCTTCGTCCCCCGCGACGCCGCCGCTATCTCGGTCGGTGCCGACGACGTCGCCCAGGCGATCCAGGCCGAGGCGGCGGCCCGCGGCATCGAGCTGCAGCTGGTCCGCAACGGCTCGCGCGGCCTGCTGTGGCTGGAGCCCTTCGTCGAGGTCGAGACGCCGTCCGGCCGGATCGGCTACGGCCCGGTCGCGGCCGAGGACGTGCCCGGCCTGTTCGCCGCCGGCTTCGCCGAGGGCGGCGACCATGCGCTGCGCCACGGCCGGCCGGAAGAAATCCCGTATCTCGCCAAGCAGCAGCGCCTGACCTTCGCCCGCTGCGGTATCACCGACCCGCTGTCGCTGGACGATTACGAGGCGCATGATGGGCTGAAGGGCCTGCGCGCCGCGCTGGCGATGGAGCCGGCGGCGATCGTCGAAACGGTCACGGCCTCCGGCCTGCGCGGCCGCGGCGGCGCCGGCTTCCCGACCGGCATCAAGTGGCGCACCGTGCTGCAGGCCCAGGCCGACCGGAAATACATCGTCTGCAACGCCGATGAGGGCGACAGCGGCACCTTCGCCGACCGCATGATCATGGAAGGCGACCCCTTCCTGCTGGTCGAGGGCATGATCATCGCCGGCATCGCCACCGGCGCCACCAAGGGCTTCATCTACATCCGCTCGGAATACCCGCATGCGGTGGCGGCGATGAACGCGGCGATCGACATCGCCTATCAGCGCCGGGTGCTGGGCCCCAGCGTGCTGGACAGCGGCAAGCGCTTCGACCTCGAGGTCCGGGTCGGCGCCGGCGCCTATATCTGCGGCGAGGAGACCTCGCTGCTGGAGAGCCTGGAAGGCAAGCGCGGCATGGTCCGGCCGAAGCCGCCGCTGCCGGCGCTGAAGGGCCTGTTCGGCAAGCCGACGGTGATCAACAACGTGCTGTCGCTGACCTCGGTGCCGATCATCCTCGACAAGGGCGCCGCCTTCTATGCCGATTACGGCACCGGCCGGTCGCGCGGCACCCAGCCGCTGCAGCTGGCCGGCAACGTCAAGCGCGGCGGGCTGATCGAGGTCGCCTTCGGCCTGACCCTGCGCGAGCTGATCGAGGGCTTCGGCGGCGGCACCGCCAGCGGCCGGCCGTTCCGCGCCGTCCAGGTCGGCGGCCCGCTCGGCGCCTATTTCCCGGACAGCCTGCTCGACACGCCGCTCGACTACGAGTCGATGGCGGCGAAGAAGGGCATGCTGGGGCATGGCGGCGTGGTGGTGTTCGACGACCGCGTCGACCTGGCCGTCCAGGCCCGCTTCGCCATGGAGTTCTGCGCCATCGAGAGCTGCGGCAAGTGCACGCCCTGCCGCATCGGCTCGACCCGCGGCGCCGAGACCATCGACAAGATCATCGCCAACCGGGAGACCGGCGGGCGCGAGCTCGGCCGCAACCTGACGCTGATCGAAGACCTCTGCGAGACCATGCTGGACGGGTCGCTCTGCGCCCTCGGCGGCCTCACCCCCTATCCGGTGCTCAGCGCCCTGACCCATTTCCCCGATGATTTCGACCGCGCGCCCGCCCCGGCGCAAGCGGCCGAGTAAGGAGGCCATCCGATGGCTCTCGTGACGGAACAGGATTTCGGGACCCCGGCGCGGATCTCGCCCAGCATGGTGACGCTGGAGATCGACGGCGAGGCCGTGACCGTGCCCGCCGGCACCTCGGTGATGCGCGCCGCGGCCGAGATCGAGACCGCAATCCCGAAGCTGTGCGCGACCGACAGCCTGGAGCCTTTCGGCTCCTGCCGGCTCTGCGTCGTCGAGATCGAGGGGCGGCGCGGCACGCCGGCCTCCTGCACCACGCCGGTCGAGCCCGGGATGAAGGTCCGGACGCAGTCGCCGAAGCTGGCGAAGCTGCGCCGGAACGTGATGGAGCTCTACATCTCCGACCACCCGCTGGACTGCCTGACCTGCGCCGCCAACGGCGATTGCGAGCTGCAGGACATGGCCGGCGTCGTGGGGCTGCGCGAGGTGCGCTACGGCTATGACGGCGCCAACCACCTGGTCGGCGAGAAGGACACCTCCAACCCCTATTTCACCTTCGACCCGACCAAGTGCATCGTCTGCTCGCGCTGCGTCCGGGCCTGCGAGGAGGTGCAGGGCACCTTCGCCCTGACCATCGACGGCCGCGGCTTCGGCTCCTTCGTCTCGGCCGGCCAGGATGACGGCTTCAAGGAGAGCGAGTGCGTCTCCTGCGGCGCCTGCGTCCAGGCCTGCCCGACCGCGACGCTGATGGAAAACAGCATCATCGAGGCCGGCCAGCCGGAGCATTCGGTGGTCACCACCTGCGCCTATTGCGGCGTCGGCTGCGCCTTCAAGGCCGAGATGCAGGGCACCGAGGTGGTGCGGATGACGCCGTACAAGGATGGCAAGGCCAATCACGGCCACAGCTGCGTCAAGGGCCGCTTCGCCTGGGGCTACGCCACGCACAAGGACCGGATCACCAAGCCGATGATCCGCAAGCAGATCACCGACCCGTGGCGCGAGGTGTCGTGGGAGGAGGCGATCAATTACGCCGCCTCCGAGCTGAAGCGGATCCAGGCCACCTACGGCCGCGATTCGATCGGCGGCATCACCTCGTCGCGCTGCACCAACGAGGAGACCTACCTCGTCCAGAAGATGATCCGCGCCGGCTTCGGCAACAACAATGTCGACACCTGCGCCCGGGTCTGCCACTCGCCGACCGGCTACGGCCTGGGCCAGACCTACGGCACCTCGGCCGGCACCCAGGATTTCGACAGCGTCGACGAGAGCGACGTGATCGTGGTGATCGGCGCCAACCCGACCGACGCCCATCCGGTCTTCGCCAGCCGGATGAAGCGCCGGCTGCGTGAAGGCGCCCGGCTGATCGTGGTCGATCCGCGCCGCATCGACCTGGTGAAGTCGGCCCACATCAAGGCCGACCACCACCTGCCGCTGAAGCCCGGCACCAATGTCGCGGTCGTCAACGCGCTGGCGCATGTGATCGTGACCGAAGGGTTGGTGGCGGAGGACTACGTCCGCGAGCGCTGCGACATCGCCGAGTTCTCGCGCTGGGCCGAGTTCATCGCCGATCCGCGCCATTCGCCGGAGGCGGTGGAGGATCTCACCGGCGTGCCGGCGGCCGAGGTCCGGGCGGCGGCGCGGCTCTATGCCACCGGCGGCCGGGCCGCGATCTATTACGGCCTCGGCGTCACCGAGCACAGCCAGGGCTCGACCATGGTCATGGGCATGGCCAACCTGGCGATGCTGACCGGCAACATCGGCCGCCGCGGCGTCGGCGTGAACCCGCTGCGCGGCCAGAACAACGTGCAGGGCGCCTGCGACATGGGCTCCTTCCCGCATGAGTTCACCGGCTACCGCCACGTCTCCGACACGAACACCCGGCAGCTGTTCGAGGCCATGTGGGGCGTGCCGCTGTCGGCCGAGCCGGGCCTGCGCATCCCGAACATGCTCGATGCCGCGGTCGAGGGCACCTACAAGGGTATCTACATCCAGGGCGAGGACATCGCCCAGTCCGATCCGGACGTGAAGCACGTCACGGCCGGGTTGGCGGCGATGGAATGCGTCATCGTCCAGGACCTGTTCCTGAACGAGACCGCCAGCTACGCCCATGTGTTCCTGCCCGGCTCTTCCTTCCTGGAGAAGGACGGCACCTTCACCAATGCCGAGCGGCGCATCAGCCGCGTCCGGCGCGTCACCCCGCCCAAGGCCGGCTATGCCGACTGGGAGGCGACGATGATGCTGTCCGAGGCGCTGGGCTACAAGATGGGCTACACCCATCCCAGCGAGATCATGGACGAGATCGCCCGCACCACCCCGACCTTCAAGAACGTCTCGTACCAGAGGCTGGATGAGCTGGGCTCGGTGCAGTGGCCGTGCAACGACGCGGCGCCGGAGGGCACGCCGATCATGCATATCGACCGCTTCGTCCGCGGCCAGGGCCGGTTCATGATCACCGAGTTCGTGCCGACCGAGGAGCGCACGGGCCCGCGCTTCCCGCTGGTGCTGACGACGGGGCGCATCCTCAGCCACTACAATGTCGGCGCCCAGACCCGGCGCACCGACAACGTCGCCTGGCATGAGGAGGATTTGCTGGAGATCCACCCGTCCGACGCCGAGAACCGCGGCATCCGCGACGGTGACTGGGTGGCGCTGCACAGCCGGTCGGGCGAGACCAGCCTGCGGGCCAAGATCTCCGACCGGATGCAGCCGGGCGTCGTCTACACCACCTTCCACCATGCCGAGACCGGCGCCAATGTGGTCACCACCGACTATTCCGACTGGGCCACGAACTGCCCGGAATACAAGGTGACGGCGGTGCAGGTGCGGCGGGTCAACCACCTGTCCGACTGGCAGATCGGCTATCGCGAGCTGCGCGAGAAGACGATCCAGATCGAGCGTCCGCAGGAGGCCGCGGAATAGAATGGCCCTGCCTCCCACCGATCTGCGCCTGCCGGCCCGGCGGCTGACCCGGGACGACCGGGCCGAGCCGGTGGAGGAGGTGGTCGCGGCCGAGGTGCCGGTGGCGCTGGTCTATAACGGCCTGTCCTATGCCGTGATGATGGCGTCGCCGGCCGATCTCGAGGATTTCGCCCTCGGCTTCAGCCTGACCGAAGGCCTGGCCGATACGCCGGCGGACCTGACGGTCGAGGAGGTCGTGGGCGATGAGGAGCGCGGCATCGAGGTGCGGATGGCGCTGCGCGGCGCGCAGTTCTCTCAGATGCTGCAGAAGGTGCGGACCATCACCGGCCGCACCGGCTGCGGCATCTGCGGCACCAGCGATCTCGACACGCTGCATGGCCGCAAGCGCCGCGCGCCCAAGCCGATCGAGGTCGAGCGGGCGGCGGTGCGCCGGACGCTGCGCGACCTCGACGGGCTGCAGGACATCCGCAGCCGCACCGGCGCCGTCCACGGCGCCGCCTGGGCCGACCGTGAGGGCCGGATCCGGCTGGTGCGCGAGGATGTCGGCCGGCACAACGCGCTCGACAAGCTGGTCGGCGCCCTGGCCCGGGCGGACATCGATGCGGGGCAGGGCTTCTGCGTGATCACCAGCCGCTGCAGCTTCGAGATGGTGCAGAAGACGGCCGCGGCCGGGATCCCGATCCTGGTCGCGATCTCGGCGCCGACGACGCTGGCCATCGACACGGCGAAGGCGGCCGGCGTCACCCTGATCGCCTTCGCCCGCGGCGACGGCATGACCGCCTACACCGATTTCTCTTCCCTGAGTCCAGCCAAGGTCGAAGCATGAGCGGCAGCTCCGACAAGATCACCCGCATGGCGAACCAGATCGCCAGCTTCTTCTCCTCCTATCCCCAGGAGGAGGCGGTGGCCGGGGTGCGCAAGCACATCAAGGATTTCTGGGAGCCCCGGATGAAGGACCAGATCCGCGCCCAGGTGGCGGCGAAGAATGCCGAGCTGAACCCGCTGGTGGTGGAGGCGGTCGAGACCCTGCCGCGCTGACAGCGCGTCCCGGTGGACGGCGGGCCGTGGCCGACTATGATGTCGGCCGGGCAAAGCCGGGGTCTGCATGGGGTCCATCACAGCGTCGGTCAAGCGCTACGAGGTCTGGCTCGAGGAGCAGCTTGGCCGGCAGCTGGTGCAGGCCGACCTCGACCGCAAGCATCGCAAGATGGAGGAGAGCGACTTCCTCTTCCTGCGCGCCACCTGCTTCCGCTGGACCGAAACCGCGCATGAGCTGTGCCCCGGCCTGATGGAGACGCCGCGCGTGGTCGCGGTGGGCGACGCCCATATCGGCAATTTCGGGCTGTGGCGCGACGCCGAAGGCCGGCTGGTCTGGGGCGTGAACGATTTCGACGAGGCGGCGGAGACGCCCTATGCGCTCGACCTCGTCCGCCTCGCCGCCAGCGCCGTGCTGGCGCGCGGCCGCGACCGTTCGGTCTCGACCGACGAGATCTGCGCCGCCATCCTCGGTGGCTATGTCGAAGGCCTGCGGGCACCGGCCGCCTTCGTGCTGGAACGCCGGCATCTCTGGCTGCGCGACCTGGTGCTGGCCAGCGACGATGAGCGCGAGCGGTTCTGGTCGGCGCTGGAACAGCTGCCGCGCGCCTTGCCGCCGCGCAGCTATCGCGACGTCCTGGCCGCGGCCATGCCTGATTCGGATCTGATCGTGGCCACCGCCCAGCGCGTGGCGGGGCTCGGCAGCCTGGGCCGGCCGCGCTGGGTCGGAATGGCCGATTGGCATGGCGGCCCGGTGGCGCGCGAGGCCAAGCCGCTGCTGCCCTCGGCCTGGTCGCTGGTCCAGGGGGGCGACCGCAAGATGCGCTTCGCCGAGATCGCCTTCGGCAAGTTCCGCATCGCCGACCCCTGGCTGAAGCCGCGCAAGGGCATCGTCGTCCGCCGCCTGGCGCCGAACAGCCGCAAGCTCGATTTTCCGGCCCTGGCCGATCCCGGCCTGCTGCGCCGTCTGCTGACCGCGATGGGGGCGGAGCTGGCCAACCTGCACTCCGCCCGCCGCTCGCGCGCCCGTGCCGTCTCCGAGGATCTCGAGACGCGCAAGCCAGCCTGGCTGCGCGACGCCGCGGGCAGGGTGGCCGAGGCGACGCGGCAGGACCGGGTGGCCTGGCGGGGCCGCCGCTGAGGATGGGTCGAGGAGAGGGCGATGCAGCGCATGGGCATGTGCATCCGGCTGAGGCCGGAAGCGGTGGCGGAGTATCTGCGGCTGCACCAGGCCGTGTGGCCGGAGGTACTGGCGATGATCAGCGCCTGCCAGATCCGCAACTACTCGATCTTCCTGAAGCAGCCGGAGAACATCCTGTTCGCCCACTGGGAGTATCACGGTGCGGATTTCGCCACCGACATGGCGCAGATGGCGGCCGACCCGAAGACCCGGGAGTGGTGGGCGCTGTGCTCGCCCTGCCAGGAGCCGTTCGAGACCCGGGAGGAGGGAGAGTGGTGGGCGATGATGCCGGAGGTGTTCCACCACGACTGACAACCGGGCGCGTGCCCGTGAATCGCTCGTGAACCGGGCAATTTCGCGTCGCGGAATTCCGACGCGACCCTCCCATATGGGGGTGTCGGGACCCTGCCGGATCAAAGATAGTCCGACTTACCACCTCGACCCGGTCGGGGTGGCCGGCGAAGGCTTCGCCGGACTGACTCCATTGCTCCACTTCAGGGCCGGCCCGCACCGCAACCGGGCCGGCCTCTTTTATCTCCGGGGCGCAGGAGGCAGACATAGAAACGGCGCCTCGGGAGGGCGCCGTCGAACCGGTTGGAAATGGTCGGAGTGAGAGGATTCGAACCTCCGGCTTCTACGTCCCGAACGTAGCGCTCTACCAGGCTGAGCTACACTCCGTTGCACCGGCGGTTGGGCTTATAGCGAGACTGGCGGGGGCCCGCAAGGCCTGTGACGCAGTTCCGTTAGAAATCTCGCTCGACCACGAACTCGACCACGTCCTCCAGCGCTGTGCGCATCGGCGAGGCGGGCAGCAGGCGAATGGCGCGCAACGCGCTTTCGGCATGAACGCGCGCCGCCGCCATGCTGTCGGCCAGCGCACCGTGGCGCTGCAGCAGGGCCACCGCGTGGTCGAGATCCTCCTGTTCGGCCTGCTCGCCATCCTCCAGCGTCCGGCGCCAGAAGCCGCGCTCCTCCTCGCTGCCGCGCTCCATGGCCAGGATCACCGGCAGGGTGATCTTGCCCTCGCGGAAATCGTCGCCGATGGTTTTGCCCAGGCGGGCCTGGCGGGCGGAGTAGTCCAGCACGTCGTCGACGATCTGGAAGGCGATTCCCAGCTCGGTGCCGAAGCTGCGCATGGCGGCGCATTCGGCCGGGCTGCGGTCGGCCACCACGGCGCCGATCTCGCAGGCCGCGGCGAACAGCTCCGCCGTCTTGGCGCGGATGATCCGCAGATAGGTGTCGCGACTGGTCACGGTGTCGTGCGCCGCCGACAGCTGCAGCACCTCGCCCTCGGCGATCACGGCCGAGGCGTTGGCCAGGATGCGCAGCGTGTCGACCGATCCGTCCTCGACCATCACCTGGAAGGCGCGGGAGAACAGGAAGTCGCCGACCAGCACGCTGGCCTGGTTGCCGAACACGACATTGGCCGAGGCCTGGCCGCGGCGCAGGTCGCTCTCGTCGACCACGTCGTCATGCAGCAGGGTGGCGGTGTGGATGAACTCGACCGCGGCGGCGAGGCCGACATGGCGCTGGCCGCGATGGCCGCACAGCCGGGCCGAGGCGAGGGTCAGGACCGGACGGATGCGCTTGCCGCCCGAGGCGATGAGATAGCCGGCCAGCTGCGGGATCAGCTCGACCGAGCTCTGCATCCGCTCCAGGATCAGGGCGTTCACCGCCTCCAGATCCTCGGCGACGAGGGCCGTCAGGCGGTCGAGCGCTCCGGAATCGGTGGTCGGCTCCGGCGGCAGGGACTCGGCTCTCGTCGCTCCAAGACTGGCGGTCAAGCCCGGCTCCTCAACATCCACATTCCGATCTCCGGCACCGGCCTGCAGCGGGGCAGCGATCCGGACCGGATTGTGTCACCATGACCCTTGTGTGCGCTGCATAAACGAGAAATGGGCCCCGTGAAAGAGCTTCTGCGAACCAATGACCCGGTCCGGCTGTCCTTCCTGACGGCGCTGCTGACCGATGCCCGGATCGAAAGCGTCATCCTTGATATGCACACATCCGTGCTGGAAGGGAGCCTGGGCATCTTGCCGCGCCGCCTGATGGTGGCGGGCGATGACTGGGCCAGAGCGCGGTATGTCCTTCAATCCGCGGGGGAAAGCCTGCCGGATGCCTGAGGCCGCGGAGCGGGCGGCCGGCGAGGATCGGCTGCTCGGCGGGCGGGTCCGCCTGCTGCAGCCGCGGGACGGCTACCGCGCCGCGATCGACCCGGTGCTGCTGGCCGCCGCGGTGCCGGCCGGGCCCGGCGAGCGGGTGGCCGATCTCGGCTGCGGCGTCGGCACGGCGCTGCTCTGCCTCGCCGCGCGCTGTCCGGAGGTTTCGGTCACCGGCGTCGAGCGCGATCCCGGACTGGCGGCACTGGCGCGCGAGAATCTCGGGCTGAACGGGCTCGCCGGCCGCGCCGCGATCGTCGAGGGCAGCGTCGCCGATCCGATCCCGGGCGCGCCTTTCGATCGGGTGATGATGAACCCGCCCTTCCTGCCGCCCGGCCGCGGCCGGGCCTCCGCCCACCCGGTCAGGGCGGCGGCGAATGTCGAGGACGGGATCGACCTCGCCGGCTGGGTCGCCGCCGCGGCGCGGGTGCTGAAGCCGCGCGGTTGGCTGACCCTGATCCACCGCGCCGACCGGGTCGACGAGATCTGCGCCGCGCTGCAGCCCGGCTTCGGCGCGCTGACCCTGTTCCCGCTCTGGCCGAGGGCCGGGGAGCCGGCGCGGCGGGTGCTGGTGCAGGCCCGGCGGGGCGGGCGGTCGCCCGCGGTGCTGGCGTCGGGGCTGGTGCTGCACGAGGCCGATGGCGGCTACACCCCGGCAGCGCAGGCGGTGCTGCGCGACGCGGCGCCGCTGGTGCTCTGATGCGCCGGACCTTTTGAAATCGCGGCCCGACGGGCCATATCCTGCCCCGTATCGTGACGGCAACAAACCGATCGAGAGCGCAACCATGGGCCTCCTGTCCCGACTTCCCTTCCTCGGCCGCGGCAACGGGCCGCTGGTGACCGTTCTGCCGCTGCGCGGCGTGATCGGGGGCGGGCGCGGCTTCCTGGCCCAGGGCCTGTCGATGGAGAAGCTGGCCCGCCCGATCGCCGCCGCCTTCAGCCCCAAGCGCCTGGCCGCGGTGGCGCTGCTGGTGAACTCCCCGGGCGGGTCGCCGGTGCAATCCTCGCTGATCGCGCGCCGCATCCGCGACCTGGCGGAGGAGAAGAAGGTCCCGGTCTACGCCTTCGTCGAGGACGTCGCCGCCTCCGGCGGCTACTGGCTGGCCTGTGCCGGCGACGAGATCTGGGTCGACGACAGCTCGATCGTCGGCTCGATCGGCGTGGTCTCCTCGGGATTCGGCTTCCAGGACGCGATCGCGCGCATCGGCGTCGAGCGCCGGGTCCACACCGCCGGCACACGGAAGTCGATCCTCGATCCGTTCCAGCCGGAGCGGCCGGAGGACCTGGCCAAGCTGGAGGAGTTGCAGCGCGACATCCACGCCGCCTTCATCGCCCATATCCGCGCTCGGCGCGGCGGCCGGCTGACGGCGGACGACGCCACCCTGTTCACCGGCGAGTTCTGGACCGGCGCGAAGGGCCGGGCCCTCGGCCTGGCCGACGGCATCGGCCATCCCCATGCCGTGCTGCGCGCCAAGTTCGGCCCGAAGGTGCGGCTGAAGCTGGTGCAGCAGCCGACCGGCTGGCTGCGCCGCCTGACCCGGGCCGACAGCTTGGCTGCCGCCGCTGTGGACAGCGCCGTCGGCGCGGTGGAGGATCGGCTGCACTGGTCCCGCTACGGGATGTAAGGATTTAAATGCTCAGCAAGATCCTCGTCGCGATTGCGTTGGTGGCCGGCGTGCTCTGGCTGATGGGCATGGCCCGCCGCGTCGGCGTCGCCCGCGATACGGCGGCGCGACGCGATGCGCTGTCGCAGCAGCACCGCGCCCGGAAGGCGGAGAAGCGCACCGAGGACCTGGTCCGCTGCCCGAGCTGCGGCGCCTACCACGCCGACGGACTGAGCCATCGCTGCGAGGGGTGACAGCCCTCCGACTATTCATGACCGTTTGACGCCCCCGCGCGCTTGAAGCCTCCCGCCCGGCGCCCTATGGTGCGCGGCCTCCATTCAGCGCCAGCCCGAGACATGCAGACGGTCGCCCCACCCCCGAAGAGTTTTCAGGAGATCATCCTGCGGCTGCAGAATTTCTGGGCCGCCCAGGGATGCCTGATCCTGCAGCCCTACGACATGGAGGTCGGCGCCGGCACCTCGCACCCGGCGACGACGCTGCGCTCGCTCGGTCCCGACCGGGTGTGGAACTGCGCCTATGTCCAGCCGTCGCGCCGGCCGAAGGACGGGCGCTACGGCGAGAACCCGAACCGGCTGCAGCACTACTACCAGTTCCAGGTGCTGATGAAGCCGGCGCCGGCGGATGCGCAGGACCTCTATCTGCAGAGCCTCTACGCCCTCGGCATCGATCCGGCGCTGCACGACATCCGCTTCGTCGAGGATGATTGGGAGAACCCGACGCTCGGCGCCTGGGGCCTCGGCTGGGAGGTCTGGTGCGACGGCATGGAGGTCACCCAGTACACCTATTTCCAGCAGGTCGGCGGCATCGAATGCGACCCCGTGCCGGTCGAGCTGACCTATGGGCTGGAGCGGCTGGCGATGTACCTGCTGAACGTGAAGAGCGTCTACGACCTGCCGTTCAACGACCCGCAGACCCCGGGCGCCAAGCGCTATGGCGAGGTGTTCCTGCGGGCCGAGCGGGAATACTCCGCCTATAATTTCGAGCATGCCGACACGGCGATCCTGCTGCAGCACTTCAAGGATGCGGAGCAGGAGTGCAAGGCGCTGCTGGATCGCCGCCTGGCGCTGCCGGCCTATGACCAGTGCCTCAAGGCCGGGCACAATTTCAACCTGCTCGACGCCCGTGGCGTGATCTCCGTGGTCGAGCGCGCCGCCTATATCGGCCGCGTGCGCGACCTCGCCCGGGCCTGCTGCCGACTCTGGCTGGACGCGGCCTGAGGGGGGCTGACATGGCTGAATTCCTGCTCGAACTCTTCTCCGAGGAGATCCCGGCCCGCATGCAGGCGCGGGCCGCGGAGGATCTGAAGTCCCTCGTCAACGACGCGCTGAAGGCGGCGGGCCTGGCCTTCGACCGGGCCGAGGCTTTCGTCACGCCGCGGCGCCTGGCGCTGGTGGTCGACGGCCTGCCGGCGGTGCGGCCCGACATGGCCGAGGAGCGCAAGGGGCCGAAGGTCGACGCGCCGAGCCAAGCGATCGACGGTTTCCTGAAGGCGACCGGGCTGACGCTGGACCAGTGCGAGCAGCGCGACACGCCCAAGGGCAAGATCTGGTTCGCCAGCCTGACCACCCCGGGCGGCCCGGCCGCGGACCTGCTGCCGGAGGTGATCCGCAAGGCGATCCTCGGCCTGCCCTGGCCGAAGTCGATGCGCGCGGCGGAGCAGGTGGTGCGCTGGGTACGCCCGCTGCACCATGTGCTGGCGCTGTTCGACGGCCGGGTCGTGCCGTTCCGCTACGACCTGCACAAGCCGGACATCGACGGCTCGGGCGAGGGGGCCAAGGAGGCCGTCGGCTCGACGGTCGGCCATCGCTTCCTGGCGCCCGGCCGGATCACGGTCAGCGGCTTCGCCGACTATCGGGCGAAGCTGCGCGACGCCTATGTCGTGCTCGACCGCGAGGAGCGGAAGGCGCTGATCCGCGAGCAGGTCGAGGCCCAGGCCAGGGCCGCGGGCCTGGCGCTGCGCGATGATCCGGGCCTGCTGGAAGAGGTGGCGGGGCTGGTCGAATGGCCAGTGGCCTATCTCGGCCGCATCGACGACGCCTTCATGGCGGTGCCGGAGGAGGTGCTGGTCACGTCGATGCGCACCCATCAGCGCTACTTCGCCCTGGAGGGCGCGGATGGCAAGCTGGCGCCACGCTTCGCCGTGGTCGCCAACACCGAGACGAAGGACGGCGGCGCCACGGTGATCGACGGCAACGAGCGGGTGCTGCGCGCCCGCCTGTCCGACGCCAAGTTCTTCTGGGACCAGGACCGCAAGACCCCGCTGGAAGGCCGGGTGAAGAGCCTCGAGCCGATCATCTTCCATGCGAAGCTGGGCAGCGTGGCGCAGAAGGTCGAGCGCATGGCGGCGCTGGCCGCCTGGCTGGCGCCGAAGCTGGGCGCCGATCCGGCTCGGGCCGACCGCGCCGCGCGGCTGGCCAAGGCCGACCTGACCTCCGAGATGGTCGGCGAGTTCCCGGAGCTGCAGGGGCTGATGGGCCGCTACTACGCCTTGGCCCAAAGCGAGGCGCCGGACGTCGCCGAGGCGATCGCCGACCACTACAAGCCGGTGGGGCCGGGCGACCGCTGCCCGACCGCGCCGGTCTCGATCGCCGTGGCGCTGGCCGACAAGCTCGACACCCTGGCCGGCTTCTTCGCCATCGACGAGAAGCCGACCGGCAGCCGCGACCCCTATGCGCTGCGCCGCGCCGCGCTCGGCGTGATCCGGCTGGTGGTCGAGAACGGTGCCGCCCTGCCGCTGCGCGAGGCTTTCGGCGCGGTCTGGGACGCCTATCGCGTCGACGGGCTGCTCGACAAGGCGGTGGTGGTCGAGGAGCTGCTGTCCTTCATCGCCGACCGCCTCAAGGTGGCGATGCGCGAGAAGGGCGTGCGCCACGACCTGATCGACGCGGTCTTCGCCGTCGGCGGCGAGGACGACCTGCTGCGCCTGCTCGGCCGGGTCGACGCCCTGGCCGCCTTCCTCGGCAGCGAGGACGGGGCGAATCTCCTCACCGCCTATCGCCGCGCCGGCAACATCGGCCGGATCGAGCGCAAGAAGGACGGGGTGGAGGGCTTCGGCGAGGTCGATCCCGGCCGCTTTGCCATGGCCGAGGAGCGGGCGTTGTTCGAGCGGCTGGAGGCTGATGCGCAGCCGATAAGGGCGGCGCTGGACGAGGGCGATTTCGCCGGGGCGATGACCACGCTGGCCGGCTGGCGGCCAGCGGTCGACGCCTTCTTCGATGCGGTGCTGGTCAACGATCCGGACCTGGCCTTGCGGCGCAACCGTCTGGCGCTGCTCGAGGATCTGACGAGCTCGATGAACGACGTCGCCGACTTCTCGCGGGTCGAGGGGTAGCCTAAGGGCCGTCCGTCCGGATCCGGCCGATGACCAGGTCGAGCGCGGCGCGCATCGACCGCTCCGCCGACTCGCCGGGCACGCCCCATTCCGGGAAGTGCCCGTCCGCGGCCATGCGGGCCAGGCCATAGACCAGGGCGCGGCCGGCCAGCCGGACATGGCCGATGTCGGTCCCGGCGGCGAGCTGGCCCTGCCGCACCGCGTCCTGCAGCAACCCGGTGATCCGGTCGCGCAGCCCGGCATTGGCCTCGCGCAGGGCGGGCGAGCTGTCGAAGTCGATCAGCCGGCGCGACGAGATGATGCGGAAATGCGTCGGGTTGCGCGTCGCCCAGCGCAGATAGGCGGCGCCGGTCTCGGCGAAGCGCGCCAGCGGGTCCAGGCCTCCGGTCGCCGCCAGTGCCGCCGCCATCTCCTGCCCCAGCCGCTCCTGCGCCTGCTCGGCCACCGCCGTCAGCAGGGCGCGCTTGGTCGGGAAATGCCGGAACGGCGCCCCGGGCGAGACCCCGGCCCGCTTGGCCGCCTCGCGCACCGTCACGGCGTCGAGCCCGTCCTCCTCGATCAGTTGCAAGGCGGCGGCGATCAGGGCGTCGCGCAGATGTCCGTGATGGTAGGGGCGGCGGGTCGGGCCAGGGGGCTCGGTCATCGCCGCAGCATAAAGGGGCACGATGTAAGCGGCGATTATTTTTCGTTGAGCGGCGCGGTGTTCTGAATGTAATCTCCGATTACATAATGAGGAGACACCGCCATGGCCCTGAGATTTTCGCTTGCCGCCTGCCTGTTGTGCCTGCCGGTCCTGGCGGCGGCCGAAGAGGCGCCGACCCTCGCCATCCTCGATCCGCTGCAGGGCGCGACGGTTGCTCTCGGCGGCGATGCCGAGAAGTCGATCGAGGTCCGGGTCCGGGTGACGGGGTTTACGCTGCGGGCTGCCGGCCAATGCGGCGGCGAGCCCCGCTGCGGCCACCTGCATCTCAAGATCGATCCGGAGGGCGACAGCTGCAACATCCTGGGCCGCAGCTACAACAGCATGAACAGCGACACCGGCGGCGACGTCATCCGCGCCCGGTTCGGCCATTGCCCGTCGCCGACCGGGCCGCATGTGATCGGCATCCTGCTGGCGCAGGACGACCACAAGCCGGTGATCGTCGACGGCCGGCCGATCGTGGCCACCGCCTTCGTGACGACTCGATAGGCCCGCGTGGCATTCCGCCGCGCCGGCGGCGCCTCCGCATATCGGGTCTGACGGACAGATTCGTTCGTGTGTCGTGGTGGACGGGACCGCTTCGGCATGAAGATGCCGGGGCGGTGAAATGCCGCTGATCAGCTATGTCCACTTATCAAATGTGCCCAGATTTCCGTCTTCGCCCTTAGCAGTCCGTGATTCCTTCATGTTGCATCGCAAAACTATAAAACTCTGAGGAATTCCGCTGGTTTTTCTGCGCTTGACTTCGTCGCCTCGCTGCGCTGCAAGACACGGAACACGCACGGGGATCGAACCGTTGTTCCCGCTGCGCTGGATCGAGGCGGAGGTACGATGATTCCGACCGCAAGGGCTCTGGAAGGCGGCCGTCTGCCCGTCGCCTGCCCGAACGCCCGGTCGGGGGCCGGCGTACCGCTTCCGTCGTTTCCGGTCTAAGATCGGACCAACGTCTCCCACGAACGCCAAGGCGGAGAATCGAACGAAATGACCAAATGGGTCTACGGCTTCGGGAACGGCAAGGCGGATGGCCGCGCCGACATGCGCAACCTGCTTGGCGGCAAGGGGGCCAATCTCGCCGAGATGAGCGTTCTGGGGCTGCCGGTGCCTCCCGGATTCACCGTCACCACCGAACTCTGTTCGCACTATTACGACCACGACCGGTCCTATCCGGACGAGCTGACGGACCAGGTCCAGACCGCGCTCGGCCAGATCGAGACGATCGTCGGCGCCAAGTTTGGGGACAAGACCAATCCGCTGCTGGTCTCGGTCCGCTCCGGCGCCCGCGCTTCGATGCCGGGCATGATGGACACGGTGCTCAATCTCGGTCTCAACGACGAGACCGTCAGCGGCCTCGCCGCCCGCACCGGCGACGAGCGCTTCGCCTATGACAGCTACCGCCGCTTCATCCAGATGTATGGCGACGTCGTGCTGGGGGTGGAGCATTACCGCTTCGAGGACGAGCTCGAGGGCATCAAGCGCGAGCGCGGCGTGTCGCTCGACACCGAGCTGACGGCCGCCGACCTGAAGACCCTGGTCGACCGCTACAAGGGCGTGGTCCAGACCGATCTCGGCCAGCCCTTCCCGCAGGACCCGAAGGACCAGCTGTGGGGCGCGGTCGGCGCCGTGTTCGGCTCCTGGATGAACCAGCGCGCCATCACCTATCGCCGGCTGCACGACATCCCGGCCAGCTGGGGCACGGCGGTCACCGTCCAGGCCATGGTGTTCGGCAACATGGGCGACGACTGCGCCACCGGCGTCGCCTTCACCCGCAACCCGTCGACCGGCGAGGACGCCTTCTACGGCGAGTATCTGGTCAACGCCCAGGGCGAGGACGTGGTCGCCGGCATCCGCACGCCGCAGAACCTGACCAAGGTGTCGCGTGAGCAGGCGGGCAGCGACCTGCCGTCGATGGAAGAGACGATGCCGGAGACCTTCCGGCAGCTCTGCGACATCCGCGACCGGCTGGAAGGCCATTATCGCGACATGCAGGACATCGAGTTCACGGTCCAGCAGGGCCGGCTCTACATCCTGCAGACCCGCAACGGCAAGCGCACCGCCGCCGCGGCGCTGCGCATCGCGGTCGAGTTGGCCGAGGCCGGGGTGATCGACCAGCGCGAGGCGGTGCGCCGGGTCGAGCCGCAGGCGCTCGACCAGCTGCTGCACCCGACGCTGGACCCGAAGGCGAAGCGCGAGGTCATCGCCAAGGGCCTGCCGGCCTCGCCCGGCGCGGCCTCGGGCAAGATCGTGCTGACCGCGGACGAGGCCGAGACCCTGGCCCAGATGGGCGACAAGGTCATCCTGGTGCGCGAGGAGACCAGCCCCGAAGACATCCACGGCATGCACGCCGCCGCCGGCATTCTGACCACGCGCGGCGGCATGACCAGCCACGCGGCGGTGGTCGCCCGCGGCATGGGCCGGGCCTGCGTCTCCGGCGCCGGCGAGCTGCGCATCGACACCAAGGCAAGGACCGTCTCGGTCGGCGGCGTCACGCTGAAGGCCGGCGACATCATCACCATCGACGGTGCCGCCGGCGAGGTGATGAAGGGCGAGGTGCCGACGGTGCAGCCCGAGCTGTCGGGCGATTTCGCCAAGCTGATGGGCTGGGCCGACGAGGTGCGGCGGATGAAGATCCGCACCAATGCCGAGACCCCGCTCGACGCCCGCACCGCCCGCAAGTTCGGGGCCGAGGGCATCGGCCTGTGCCGGACCGAGCACATGTTCTTCGAGGCCGACCGCATCACCGCCGTGCGCCGCATGATCGTGGCCGAATCGGTGGATGCGCGGAAGACGGCGCTGGCCGAGATCCTGCCGATGCAGCGCAAGGATTTCGTCGAGCTGTTCACCATCATGAAGGGCCTGCCGGTGACGATCCGGCTGCTCGACCCGCCGCTGCACGAGTTCCTGCCGCGGACCGAGGAGGATCTCGAGGAGGTCGCCCGCATCGCTGGCGTCGATCTCGGCCGGGTCCGGCACCGCACCGCCCAGCTGCATGAGAGCAACCCGATGCTCGGCCATCGCGGCTGCCGCCTCGGCATCTCCTTCCCGGAGATCTACGAGATGCAGGCGCGGGCGATCTTCGAGGCCGTGGCCGAGGTCAAGACCGCGTCCGGCGAGACGGTGACGCCGGAGATCATGATCCCGCTCGCCTTCTCGAAGAAGGAGCTCGACATCCTCAAGGCCGCGATCGTGGCGGTGGCCGCCGCGGTGGAAAAGGAGAAGGGGCTCAAGCTCGACTACCTCATCGGCACCATGATCGAGCTGCCGCGCGCCGCGCTGCGGGCGCATGAGCTGGCGGAGACGGCGGAGTTCTTCTCCTTCGGCACCAACGACCTGACCCAGACCACCTTCGGCATCAGCCGCGACGATGCCGGCACCTTCCTGCCGGACTACACCCGCGCCGGCATCCTGGAGCAGGATCCCTTCGTCACCCTCGACCGCGACGGGGTGGGCGAGTTGGTGTCGCTGGCGGTGGAGCGCGGCCGCAAGACCCGCCCGGGCATCAAGCTCGGCATCTGCGGCGAGCATGGCGGCGACCCGGCCTCGATCCATTTCTGCGAATCGGTCGGGCTCGACTACGTCTCCTGCTCGCCCTACCGGGTGCCGATCGCCCGCCTGGCCGCGGCGCAGGCGGCGCTGCGGTCCGAAGTGAAGGCCGAGTAGAGTAGCCGCATGGACCTCGCCGCCGCGCCCCGCACGGATGTCCTGACGACGCCGGACGGGGCGCGGCTGCGCTGGGCCGCGTGGCCGGAGCCGGAGGGGCGGGTGCGCGGCACCGTGCTGATCCTGAACGGCCGCAGCGAGTTCATCGAGAAGTACCGTGAGACCGCGGGCGAGCTGATCGCCCGCGGTTTTCGCGTCTTCGGCTTCGACTGGCGCGGCCAGGGCCTGTCGTCGCGCACGCCGGCGGGCGACGAGACCGGCCATTACGACAGCTTCGACCCGCTGGTGCAGGACGCTGCCCGGTTGATCGACCAGGTGGTGCGGCCGGCGGGGCAGGGGCCGCTGATCCTGCTCGGCCATTCCATGGGCGGGCATCTGGTGCTGCGGCTGCTGGCAGACCGGCCGGACCTGGCGGCGGGCGCGATCCTGACCGCGCCGATGGTCGTGCCGATCGCCATGCCCGTGGCGCAGCGGGTGGCGCGGCTGCTGTCGCCGATGGCGGCGTCGTTCGGCCGCGGCCGCCGCTACGCCCCGGGCGAGGGCGGCTACGACGCGCAGCGGCTGATCGACCCGCGGCGACTCTTGTCCAGCGACCCGGTGCGCAACCGCATCCAGGCCGACTGGTTCCGCGACCATCCGGACTACCGCGTCTCGGGCATCACCTGGGGCTGGCTCGCCGCCGCCTTCCGGTCCTCCGCCGCGATCCTGCGAGAGGCGCCGTCCATCCGGGTGCCGGTGCTGATGCTGCTGGCCGGGCAGGAACGGCTGGTCGACAATGCGGCGTCCCGGCGGGTCGCCCGATTGCTGCCGCAGTGCCGGGTCAGCGTCTACCCGGACGCCCGGCACGAGATCCTGATGGAACGCGACGACATCCGCAGCGCCTTCTGGCGCGACGCCGACGACTTCCTGGCAACGCTGGCGCCATGAGGCGGCGGCACTTCGCCGGCTGGCTCGCCGGCGCGCTGCTGGCCCGGCCGCTGCTGGCCACGGCCCAGAGCCCTACTCCCGAGCCGCAGCTCCCGGCGGCCCCCGCGCCGCAGCCGGTCGATCTCGAGCTGGTGCTGCTGGTCGACGCCTCGGCCAGCATCACCACCGGCGCACTCGACTTCCAGCTGCGCGGCCATGCCGCCGCCTTCCGCGACGACAAGGTCAAGGCGGCCATCGCCGCCGGCCCCGGCATCGCGGTGACGGTGGCGCGCTTCGACGGCCCGCGAACCCTCAAAGTGTTGCTGCCCTGGCGTCGGCTCGCCAGCGCCGCCGATGCCGATGCCTTCGCCGATGCCGTGCTGGCGGCGCCGGCGGGGCAGGAGACCGGGTCGACCGCGATCGGCAGCGCCGTGCTCGACGCCCTCGAGCTGTTCAAGGGCAGCGGCTTCGACGGCCCGCGCCGGACCATCGACATCGTCTCGAACGGCTTCTCCAACGCCGGGGTCGATCCTTCGCTGGCCCGCGACACGGCGGAGGCGGCCGATGTCACGGTCAACGCGCTGGTCATCCTCGACGAGTACGACTGGCTCGAAGGCTATTACCGGCAGCAGGTGATCGGCGGCATCGGCGCCTTCGTCCGCACCGCCGAGGGCCGCGACAGCTTCATCCAGGCGCTGATCGCCAAGCTGATCGACGAGATCGTGTAGCAACCCTGACGATCTTTTCTTCTTGTCATTGCCGGGCTTGACCCGGCAATCCAGAGGGTCTCGACATCTTCTGGATGCCCGGGTCAAGTCCGGGCATGACAGTTGAAGATGGGCCACCGTCCCGAAGCCGCCATGCCTTCCTGATGTACCAGATCCTGACCGACCACTCGCTGCAATCCGCCAACAGCTTCGGCATCGCCGCGCGCAGCCGCTACGCCGTGGAGATCCGCGACGAGGCGGAGCTGCCGGCGGTGCTGGCGGATCCGCGCTTCGCCGGGCTGCCGCGCCGGTTGCTGGGCGGCGGCAGCAATGTCGTGCTGACCGGCGATTTCAACGGGCTGACGCTGCTGATGCGCATTCCCGGCCGGCGGCTGGCGGGGGAGGGCGCCGAGGCGGTGCTGGTCGAGGCCGGGGCCGGCGAGGTCTGGCACGACCTAGTCGCCTGGACCATCGCCCAGGGCCAGCCGGGACTGGAGAATCTGGCGCTGATCCCGGGCACGGTCGGGGCCGCGCCGATCCAGAACATCGGCGCCTATGGCGTGGAACTGGAGGAGCGGTTCGAGAGCCTGCGCGCCTTCGACATCGCGGCCGGCGGCTTCGTCACGCTCGACCGCGCGGCCTGCCGGTTCAGCTATCGCGACAGCCTGTTCAAGCGCGAGCCGGAGCGCTGGATCGTTACCGGCGTCACCTTGCGCCTGCCGCGGCCCTGGGCGCCGGTGACGACCTATCCCGACCTGACCCGGGTGTTCGCCGACCGGGCGGATGTGGCGGCGGCGGAGATCTTCGACGCGGTGGTCGCGGTGCGACGACAGAAGCTGCCCGACCCGGCGGTGATCGGCAATGCCGGCAGCTTCTTCAAGAACCCGATCGTGCCGAGTGCCCAATATGACGACCTCACCGCGTCCTTCCCCGGCATCGTCGGCTATCCGCAGCCGGACGGAAGGGTGAAGCTGGCCGCCGGGTGGCTGATCGACCGCTGCGGCTGGAAGGGGCGGGCGGTCGGCCGCGCCGCGGTGCACGACCGGCAGGCGCTGGTCCTGGTCAATCGCGGCGGCGCCACCGGCGCCGAGATCCTCGACCTGGCCCGGCAGATCCAGAGCGACGTCCGCGCCACCTACGGCGTGGCGCTGGAGCCGGAGCCGGTGATCCTCTGAGACCGGGATCTGTCAGGCCGGGCCGGCGAAGCGGGCGACCAGGACTTGGCAATAGGGACGCCCGAGCTCGCGGGCCCATTGCTCGGCCCGGTCGATCTTCGGCTGCAGCTTTGCCAGGGCCTCCCTGTTCCAACGCTCCCTGACGGGGCCGAACGGGAACGCATCCGTCTCCGAATCGATGCCGACGAAGGGCAGGATATCGTCGTCATGGGTGGAGAGTTCGGCCTCTGCGGCCAGACGGAGAATCAGCCGTGCCCCTTCGATGTAGGAGAGACGGCCGTCCAGCATGTCCTGCGCGGCCCGGGCGATGGCTGCCTTTGCCTGATCGATGGCTGGGTTCATCGGGACAGCTTGCCAGCGGCGTGCCGGCCGGACCAGTCCTTCCTCCTACGGCATCGCCCCGAGCGCGTCGGCGAAGAAGTCGGGGCCGCCGAAATTGCCGGATTTCAGCGCCAGCACCATCGGGGGTTCCTGGCCGACGGTGTGGAGCACCGGCACGCCCGGGGCGATCTCGGCGCCGATGCGGAAGGCGGGCAGGGCCAGGGCGTCGACCACGGCGCCGGAGGTCTCGCCGCCCGCCACCACCAGGCGGCGCACGCCGGCCTCGACCAGGCCGAGGGCGATCCGCGCCATCGCCTGCTCGATCGCGTGGCCGGCGGCGTCGCGGCCGAGCTTCTGCTGCACTGCCGCCACCTGCTCGGGCGGGGCGCTGCTGGCGATCAGCACTGGCCCCTCGGCGCGATGGCGTTCGGCCCAGGCGAGGGCCCGCCCGACCTCGCGGGGATCTCCGGCCAGCGCCTCCGGGTCGAGGCGCAGGACGGGCATGCTCCGCTCCGCCGCCGCGATCTGGCCCAGCGTCGCCTGCGAGCAGCTTCCGGCCAGGATCGCGGCCGGGCCGTCGATCGGGGCCGGCGCCTGGGTCCCGCCCGAGGCGGTGATCCGGCCGGCGGCGACCAGCGCCCTTGCGATGCCGAGGCCGAGGCCGGAGGCGCCGGTCGACACCGGCTGGTCCAGCGCCACCACGCCCAGCGTCTCCAGATGCCGGTCCAGCACCGCATCGGCGATCACCGCGCCGGCGCCCTCGGCCGCGCGCTGCCCGAGGGCGTCGCGCACCGCCTGCGGCCCGGCTTCCACCACGGCCAGTGGCAGCAGGGCGACCGGCGACCGGCTCTGCCGGCCCAGCACGCGCACCAGGTTCGAATCCCGCATCGGGTTCAGCGGGTGGTCCTTCAGCGGGCTCTCATGCAGCGGCACGGTGCCGACGAAGAGATGGCCGAGATAGACCGTCCGCCCGGTCTCGGGAAAGGCGGGGGTGACCAAAGCGGGGCCGGCGCCGATCTCGGCCCGCAGCGCGTCGGTCACCGGGCCGATGTTGCCGGCATCGGTCGAATCGAAGGTCGAGCAGATCTTGAACAGCACATGGCCGGCGCCGCGGCCGCGCAGCCAGCGGGCCGCCGCCAGGCTGCGCTCCACTGCCTCGGCGGCCGGGATCGACCGGCTCTTCAACGCCACCACCACGGCGTCGACCGCCGGCAGATCAAGGTCGTCGCGCGGCACGCCGATGGTCTGGACCGTGCGCAGCCCCGCCTTGGACAGGGTGTTCGCGAGGTCGGAGGCGCCGGTGTAGTCGTCGGCAACGCAGCCGAGCACGAGGGTCATCGTCTCCTCCTCATCCGTTGCGGCCGGCATAGGGCGCGAACCAGCCCAGCCCTTCGAGCGTGCCGGCGCGGGGCCGGTACTCGCAGCCGATGAAGCCGGCATAGCCCAACCGCTCCAGCTCCTGGAACAGGAACGGATAGTTCAGCTCCTCGACATCCGGCTCGTGCCGGCCGGGCACGCTGGCGATCTGGATGTGGGCGGTGATCGGCAGCAGCGCTCGCAGCGCCATGGTCACGTCGCCATGCAGGATCTGCCGGTGGTAGCAGTCGAATTGCAGCTTCAGATTGGGCAGGCCTAGCTCGCCGATCAGCGCCGCGGCCCGGTTGAAGTCGCCCAGGAAGTAGCCGGGGGCGTCGCGGGTGTTCAGCGGCTCCAGCAGCACGTCGACACCCCGGGCGGCAAAAGCCTCGGCGGCGAAGGACACCGCGTCGCGCCAAGCCAGCTGCGCCCGCGGGTCGGCCGGATCGGCATTGCCGCTCATCATGTGCACGCGGCCGACGCCGGTGGCCTCGGCATAGGTCAGCGCGGTGGCGACCGAGGCGCGGAACTCGTCCGCCCGCTCCGGCAGGGCGGCCAAGCCGCGCTCACCCCTGGCCCAGTCGCCGGGCGGCAGGTTGAACAGCGCCTGGGTCAGGCCGTTGCGGGCCAGCCGCTCGGCGATCGCTTCGGGCGGATGCTCATACGGGAACAGGTATTCGACCGCTGTGAAACCGGCTCCGGCGGCCGCGTCGAAGCGGTCGAGGAAGTCCCACTCGGTGAACATCATGCTGAGATTGGCGGCGAAGCGCGGCATCTATCCCTCCTTCGACACGCCGGGCAGGTCGAGGCCGGCGATCTGCGCATAGAGCCGGGCGACCGAGGCGTCGTCGTCCCGGCCCATGCCGGCGGCGGCGGTCATCAGGAACATCTGCAGCGCCGCGCCGGCCACCGGCACCGGGAACTTGCCGCTGCGCGCCATGTCCATGACGATGCCGAGATCCTTGGTGAAGATGTCGACCGCGCTGCGCGGCGCATAGTCGCCGTCCAGCACATGCGGGATGCGGTTCTCGAACATCCAGGAATTGCCGGCCGAGGCGGTGATCACCTCGTAGACCCTGCGGATGTCGAGGCCCTGGCAGGCGGCGAAGGCGATCGCCTCGCAGGCGGCGGCGATGTGCACGCCGGCCAGCAGCTGGTTCACCATCTTGAAGGCGGCGCCGGTGCCGGGGGCATCGCCGAGCTCGTACAGCTTCGCCGCCATGGCGTCGAGCGCCGGCCGGGCCGCGGCGAAGGCGGCCGCGCTGCCGGAGGCGAGGATGGTCAGCGCCCCTTCCGCCGCGCGCTGGGCGCCGCCGCTGATCGGCGCGTCGAGATAGTGCCGTCCGGTCGCCTCCAGCCGCTCTGCCATGGCCCGGGCTGCTTCCGGCGCCATGGTCGCGGACGAGACGAAGACCGAGCCCTCCGGCATCGCCGCGGCGCTGCCGGCCTCGCCGAACAGCACCGATTCGGTCTGGGCCGCATTGACCACGACCGAAACCACGATGTCGGCGCCGGCCGCGGCTTCGGCCGGGGTCTTGGCGCCGGTGCCGCCGGCGGCGACCAGGCGCTCGACCGCGGCGGCGGAGAGATCGCAGCCGGCGACCTCGAAGCCGGCCCGGCGCAGCGACAGGGCCATGCCCAGCCCCATCGAGCCGAGCCCGATCACGGCGGCGCGACGGCCGGCGGAGGTTTCGTTCCCGGTCATTCTGTCCTCGGCGGTTGAGCCACCGCATGGTTCCCGGCCGCACCGGTCCTGGCAACGGCAATTCGGCGCGACCCAGCGTCCCGCCTGGATCGATGTGTCGCCACCGATGCTGCTAGGATGCGGGCCGGATCGGCCGGGAAGGGACGGAGTCGTGGACGAGACCAGGCTGCGCGAGGACATCTGCCGCTTCGGCCGCTCGCTGTTCGAGCGCGGGCTGACGCCCGGCTCCTCCGGCAACATCAGCCTGCGGCTGGACGATGGCGGCTGGCTGGTGACGCCGACCAACGCCTCGCTCGGCTTCCTCGAACCGGCCCGGCTGTCGCGGCTCGACGCCGAAGGGCGGCTCTTGTCCGGCGACAAGCCGACCAAGGAGATCCCGCTGCACGGCGCGCTCTACGAGACGCGCGGCTCGGCCCGCGCCATCGTGCATCTGCACTCGACCCATTCGGTCGCGGTGCCGATGCTGCCGGGGATCGACCCGAAGGCGGTGCTGCCGCCGCTGACCGCCTATTACCTGATGCGGGTCGGGGCGACGGCGTTGGTTCCCTATTATCGCCCGGGCGACCCGGCGGTGGCCGACGCCATCCGCGGCCTGGCTGGGCGCTATTCATCGGTGCTGCTGGCCAATCACGGGCCGGTGGTGGCGGGCGAGAGCCTGGAGGCCGCGGTCTACGCGACGGAGGAGCTGGAGGAGACGGCGAAGCTGCACCTGCTGCTGCGCGGCCTGAATCCCCGCCTGCTGTCGCCGGGCCAGATCTCGGAGCTGAAGGAGGCGTTCAAGCTCGACCTGCCGGGGGATGACCACGGGCACGAGCATTAGAGACCGGCCGGCTCAGTCCTCATCGACACCGGGCGTGGCGCCCCGCCGCGCGGCGACGCCGGCGTAGCGGCGCAGGCTCCACAGCAGGGGGGAGGCGTCGAGGGTCTCGACCTCGGTGACGAGGCCGACGAACAGGATGTGGGTCGACACCTCGGTCAGGCCGATCAGATGGCAGTCGATCACGGCGACCGCCCCCTCCAGCTTCGGACGGCCGGACGGCCAGGCGGACCAGATGCCGCGGGTGAAGCGCTCGGTGCGGGGGATCGCCAGCTTGCCGGCGAAGGCGTCGGCGACCTCGTCCTGATGCTCGGCCAGCATGGCGACGGAGAAGCCCTCGGTCGCTTCGATCACCCCGGCCATGGCGCTGCTGCGGTCGATCGAGACCAGCATGGTCGGCGGATCGGCGGCCAGTGCCATCACCGCCGTGGCCGTGCGCCCGTGCCGGGTGCCGTCGGCCTCGGTGGCGGCTACCACGCAGATGGTCGCGGTCAGGCGCGACAGCGCCTCGGCGAAACGGTCGCGGGGCACCGCGGGCGGGTGGCGCGGGTCCGGGTTGAGGCGAAGCGAAGTGCGCGCGACCAAGGTCTGTCCCTGAGGGCCGTCGGAAAAGGGCGCCCGCCAGCCCGATTCCCTTGAAGGAAACCTGACCGGCGGGCGGGGTCGGCGTCAGGCGGCCTTGAGCTGGGCTTCGGCGAACTCGTAGTTGGCGAGCTTGTCGAGGAAGTTCTGGGCGTAGTCCGGACGACGGTTGCGGAAGTCCAGATAGTAGCTGTGCTCCCACACGTCGAGGCCGAGCAGCACCTTGCCCTCGCCGGTGGCGAGCGGGTTGGAGCCGTTCGGGGTCTTGGTGATCTTCAGCTTGCCGTCCTTGCCCAGCACCAGCCAGGCCCAGCCGGAGCCGAACTGGCCGATCGCGGCCGCCTTGAAGGCATCCTTGAAGGCCTGCACGCCGCCGAGATCCTCGGTGATCTTCTGCTCCAGCGCGCCCGGGATGGCGCCGCCCTTCGGCGACAGGTTCTGCCAGAACAGGATGTGGTTCCAATGCTGGCCGGCATTGTTGAACACCGGGGCCAGGTTGTCCTTGCCATAGGCGAAGGCGACGATCTCCTCGAGCGACTTGCCCTTCAGCGAATCGTCCTTCTCGACGAAGCCGTTCAGCGCCGTGACATAGGCCTGGTGGTGCTTGCCGTGATGCAGCTCCAGCGTCTCCTGGCACATGCCGCGCTCGGCGAGGGCGTTCTGCGAGTAAGGCAGCTGGGGGAGTTCAAACGCCATGGTGGTGCTCACTTTCTGATCGGCTTGGTTGTGGAAGGATGCGGTAGGCGCAACGGCGCGCCCCCGCCTGGATGTGCTCCGTGCGCTCCACCCGGGCCTCCGGCCCGAGCACGCGGCGGAACAAGTCGAACTCGGAGCGGCAGAAGCCCTGGCAGGCCGCCGCCGCGGCGCAGATCGGACAATGATTCTCGACCAGAAGGAAGCCGTTTTCGTCTTCCTCCCACCCAGCCATGTAGCCCTCGCGGGTGCGAAGGCCAGCCAGGGTGGCGATGCGGTCGCGCAGCGTCGCCGCACCGGCCACGGCATCGGCGTAGCGGGCGGTGGTCTCGGCCTCGCGCGCGGCGATCAGCCGGTCGAGGGCCGCCTCGCCCAGCTCGCGCCGGACGCCGGCGATCAGCCCGGCCACCATCTCGGCATGGCCGTCGGGGAACCGGGCATGGCCGGCGGCGGTGAGGGACCAGAGCTGGAGCGGCCGGCCGACCCCGGCGCGCTGCGGCGCGGATTCGACCAGCCCGGCCTCGGCTAGCTTGACCAACTGCTGCCGCGCCGCCTCCCCGGTGGTGCCGAGCGCGGCGCCGAGCGCCGCGGTGCTCTGGCTGCCGCGTGTCTTCAGCAGCAGGAGCAGCCGCTCCGCCGCCGTCGCCGGCTCCCGGGAAAGATTATTGTCAAAGTCCATGCTTTGAAAATAGATGGCGGGCGGCCGGATCGCAAGCCGGCCGTCATTGGGACAGGAAGAATCCCCGTCTCTCAACCTCGGTCAGATCGCGGCGCTTCAACTGGTAGGCCTGGTCCCAGATTTGGGATCCGAAGGGCAAGAGCGTCCAGTGTCCCAGCGTGTGGTCCGCGGAGACAGTGACAAGGCGCTGGCCATCGGGGCTGAATGCGACGCTGAGGACCGCGGCCTGGTGGCCGGCGAAGGCATGCACTTCCTGGCCGGTATCGACATCCCAAAGCCGCGCCGTTCGGTCGCCGGAAGCGGTCGCGATGCGTCGTCCATCGGGGCTGAACGACGCGCCCACGAACCAGCCCTTATCGCTCGTGAGCGTCTGTAAAAGTTGGGCTGAATTCGCGTCCCAGATCTTTGCGTCTCGGGATAGGATTACGACGCGCTGTCCATCGGGGCTGAACGCCGCATCCATGATGTTATCCGTATGACCCGCAAGTGTTGCCAGCAACTGGCCGGTCTCGACATTCCAGAGTCGCGCCGTTCCGTCCCCTGACGCGATCACAACGCGTCGCCCGTCGGGGCTGAACGACGCGTCCACGAACCAGCCCTTATCGCTCGTGAGCGTCTGTAAGAGCTGGGCTGAATTCGCGTCCCAGATCTTTGCGTCTCGGGATAGTGTCACGACGCGCTGTCCATCAGGGCTGAACGCCGCATCCAAAACTGCGTCCGCGTGCCCGACGAGCGTTTTCGGCTCCCCGGACGTGTCCAGATCCCAAATCTTTGCCGTAACGTCCCCTGAGGCGGATACGACCCGCCGGCCGTCGGGACTGAAGGTCCCGCTTGAAACGAGATTCACGGGTCCGTCGAACGAGCGCAGGACTTTTCCGGTCTCCGCGTCCCAGAGCCATGCCTCATGATCCTGGGACGCGGTCACGAGGCGGTGTCCGTCTGGAGTGAAAGCTGCGCTCCAAATCTGAGTCCGTGGCCCGGCGAGCGCATGCGCCTCCCAGTTCGGCTTGACCCTCCAAACCGATGCCGAAGTATCGTCGGATCTGGTCAGCACATGCTGCTCATCCGGGCTGAACGTCGCTGCCCGAACCGCACCGCTATGCCCTGAAAGCGACTGCAGCTCCTGGCCGGTTTCGGCATCCCAGATCTTCGCGGTATGGTCCTCGGATGCCGTCACGATCCGTCGCCCGTCGCGGCTGAAGGCAGCGCTGAGGACGCCGTCCGTGTGTCCAACGAGCTTGAGCAACTCCTGGCCGGTCGCCGCGTCCCAGACCCGCGCCGTCTTGTCCCCGGACGTCGTCACGATGCGCTGACCATCGGGACTGAACACCGCATTTGAAACCCAGCCGTCGTGCCCGATGAGGACCTGCAAGACTTCGCCGGTCTCCGCGTCCCAGATCCGCGCTGTGCCGTCGGAGTATGTGCTCACGATGATCCGGCCGTTCTCTGGGCTGAATGCTGCGCTTGCGACATAGCCCGTGTGTCCCTTGAAAGGGCGCTCCTGATATGCGTTGATGCCTCGGACTCTGAAGGCACCCGACGATTCGAGCAGGACGTACTGACTGTCGGGGCTGAAGGTGACGCTGCTGACACCGACCGGTCGTCCCATCACAGTATAGTTGCCCTTCACCAGATCCCAGATTACGGCCATGCCGTCGCCCGAATGGGTTGAGAGGTATCGGCCGTCGGGGCTGAACGCCACGCTGTCAATCGGCTCCTCATGTCGGCGAAGTTCCTGTTCCTTGACCAGCTGGCCTGTTTCGACATCCCAGATCCGTGCCGTCTTGTCGCTGGACGCGGTCACGACGCGATGGCTGTCGGCGCTGAACGCCGCACCCAAGATGCCTGATTTGTGTCCGACAAGATCATGAAGGACCTGTCGGGTCCTGGCGTCCCAGATTCGCGCCGTGCCGTCTTCAGACGCCGTGACGATGAATCGACCATCGGAACTCCACGAGGCCGCGGTGATCTTGCCGGCCTGCTGGAGGCGCTGAAAGTCCACGCCGGTGTAGATTGCATGCTCCAGGGCGATGGAGAGGGCCGGCATATCCTCTCGGCTGATGCGGTTCAGCTCGGCCCTGGACGTCCCTTCCGGATCCATGGCGAGGGCAAGAAGCAGCCCTCGCTCGGGCCGCCCCGCATCCGTCTCCTTGATGGACAGGCCGGCGGCCATCAGGACGCGGCTCTGTTGCGCCTCCCGAGCATTGCGGGCCGACATCATGGCCTGGTATCCGCCGAAGACGGCGAGCAGGGCGACGATCACGCCGGCTCCTGCGATCCATATCCGCAGGCGCTTCTCTGCCGCCAGCTTGGCCGACGCCGCCGCCAGCTCCTGCCGACGTGCGGTCTCCGCCAGCCGGGCGGCTTCCTTCTCCTCCTCCGCCCGCTGGCGCTGCGCGAGGCTCGCCTTGATATAGCCTTCCTCCGCCGGGCTGAGCTCGTCGTGCCGCCGGGCCAGCCAGTCCGTCGCCTGGGCCAGCATGCCGCCGCGCAGCAGCGGCCCCTCGTCGGCCGGGTCGGCCGACCACAGCTCGACATTCGGTCGGATCTGCCGCAGCCAGGACTGGAAGGTACGGTCCCGGTTGATCCACTCCACCAGCTTGGGCCAATGGCGAATCAGCGCCTCATGCGCCACCTCGACGGTCTCCCGCGAAAAGGCGGGCGCATTGGTCACCACCAGCCGGTTGTCCTCGCCGGCCAGGCGCTGCGCCAGCGACCAGGCTTCGTCGCCGAGCTCCCGGCGCTCGACCACCCGCCGGGTGTCCTCCTGGCCCTCGCCGAGCGTCACCAGCCGGGTGAACAGGCGGCGGAAACCCTTCTCCATTTCGGGATTGGCGCCGCCCCCGGTCAGCGTTGCGAAGACCGCCTCCGCCCGTTGCGCCAACGCCCCCTCGACCCCGCCGATGTTGTCATAGCATCGGCGCGTGATCTTTCCCTTCTCCTGCCGCCCCCACATCTCGCGCAGGGCGAATTGCAGCAGCGGCAGGCTGCCGGGCTTGCTCTCGACATCGTCCAGCAGGGTCTCCGCCAGGCCGGGCTCGAACGCGACTCCGGCGTTCTCGGCCGGGCGGAGAATCGCGGCCTGCAACTCGTCCCGGGTCATCGGGCCCAGATTCTCGACACGGCCCTGCAGCGCGTCGGCGAGCGGCCGGTGGCGCAGCGCGCGGCCATAGAAGTCGGCCCGCAGGGTCAGGATCAGGCAAATGTCGGGCGCCTCGCCCACCGACGGATCGGGGAACCCAGCCAGCAGCACGTCGATGAAGCGGGCCCGCACCGCTTCATCCTCGACCAGGGTGAAGGCTTCCTCGAACTGATCGGCGATTAGCAGGATTCGCCGCCCCTTGTTGCGGCTGCGGCAGTCGGCAAAGACATCGCGCAGGGTCAACTCGCCCTTGGCGAGGCTCTCCGCCAGCTGCCTGGTGTTGCGCAGCCGCTCGGTGTCGGAGTCGCTCGCGACGTAGAGCGGCACCAGGGCCCGGGCCAGCGCCAGGAACGGGTTGCGTTCCAGCTCGGTGCCGATCCGAAAATGGCTGAAGCGCCAGCCGCCGGCCGCGTGCAGCCGGGGCGCGAGGCCTGCCAGCACGACCGAGGACTTGCCGCTGCCCGAGGCGCCGACCAGTGCCGTGAAGCTCTGTCGGCCGACCGCATCAGCCAGGCGACCGATCGCCGCGTCGCGGCCGAAGAACAGATCCGCGTCGCCCGGCCCGAAATAGGCCAGACCGGGATAGGGGCTGGGCGCGAGCGGCTTGGCGTCGTCCGGCGGCGGCGCCGTCTCCTCGGCAGCGCGGTTGTAGATGGTGAAGTTCTCGATGACCACCGAACCGGCGCCGGCGATACCCTGGATCTGGCCGCCGGTGACGGTCGTCTCGATCGTCCGGTCCACCATGCGCCTTCCGCCTGCTAGCGTTTCGGCGGCGCGCCGAACGTCATCGAGCCGATCTGCACATTCTGGGCTCCGGCGACACCCTGCACCACGCCGCCGCTCATGGAGAACTGGATCCGGGCCACCGCCTCGCCGTCGACGCCATGCGCCTTCATCTGCTCGACCAGCTGCCGCAGCGCCTCCAGCACGTCCGGGTCCTCGGCAACATTCGCGGCGGCGACCTTCTCTTCGAGCACAGCGGCCTGGGCCTTGGAGGTCGGGTCCTCCTCGATCGCGGTGATGGCCTCGCTGACCGGAGCGGCATCGCCCCATTTGCGGCGGATCACCGCCTTCAGCGCTTCATAGGCGTCCTTGACGCCGGATTGAATCATATCTGAGGCCAGGGCCGGGAGGATGGCAAGAATTGCGGTCGTAATCGGATCCATGATGCGTCCCCTATCGACAATGGGAGTTGTCTCGCGGGATTTATCGAAAATGTTTCAGGCCAATTAATAGACATTCATGATGACCGCAAACGCTGCGAGTATCAATCAAGTCTCTGGATTCTGTCTCGCCGATTGAAAGCCAATCACGAGTGCTGTGCACAAAGCGAGCTGCCGGGGAATGCGGCCAGGGGAGGCGGAGACCCTGGTGGCGCTGCTGGCAGCAGCCTATAGCAACCTGCGCTTTCGGCCGGCCGTGTGATCCTGCTCGACGCCTCGCCCTTTGGCGCGCTGCTCTACCATCATGCGCCCGCCGCCACATGGCAGGCGCGTCGCCGCGGCCCCTTCCGCTGCGCTCGGGATCGGGGCCAAGGTGGGCGTGGTGCTCCTGCAGCGAGTCGACCCGCATGAACCTTCTCTCCTCCTGGCAGTTCTGGGCGCTGCTCTCCGCCGTCTTCGCCGCCCTGACCGCGATCTTCGCCAAGGTCGGGATCGAGGCGATCAACTCCGACCTCGCCACCTTCATCCGCACCGTCGTCATCCTGCTGGCGATCGGCGGCATCGTCGCGGCCACCGGGCAGTTCCAGCCGGCCTCCTCGATCTCCGGCCGGACCTGGACCTTCCTGGTGCTGTCGGGCCTGGCGACCGGGGCCTCCTGGCTCTGCTACTTCCGGGCGCTCAAGCTCGGCCAGGCGGGGCAGGTGGCGCCGATCGACAAGCTCAGCGTCGTGCTGGTGGCGGTGTTCGGCGCGATCGTCCTGGGCGAGACGCTGTCCGGGGTGGCCTGGCTCGGTGTGGCGCTGATCGGCGGCGGCGCGGTTCTGGTGGCGGTCGGATGACGCCGATCATCCGGCGGATGCGCCCGGGCGAGGAGGCGGAGCTGACGGCCCTGCTGGCCGCCGCCTACGGCCATGCGCGCTTCGGCCCAACCGTCCTGCGCCTGGCCGGCATGGCCGACGCGGCGATCCATGTGCTGGAGGCGGAGGGCGCGTTGCGCGCTGCGGCGGCGGTGGTCGACTACGGCCGGGCCGCCTATCTCGGCATCGTCGGCACCGACCCGGCGATGCAGGGGCGCGGCTTCGGCCGCCGCATCGTCGAGGCGGCGCTGGCCCCGGTGCCGGCCGGCCGCGTGATCCTGCTCGACGCCTCGCCCTCCGGCGCGCCGCTGTACGAGACGCTCGGCTTCGTCGATGTCGACGCCTCGGTGGTGCTGGAGGCGAAAGGGCCGGTCGAGGCGCCGCCGGTGCCCGGCCTCGCGCCGATGGCGGAGGCCGACCTGCCGGCCGTCGCGGCCTATGATGCGGCGGTGTTCGGCGCCGACCGCACGGCCGGGCTCACGGCGCTGTTCCGTGAGCACCCGGCCGGCATGCTCTGCCGCCGCGACGGGCGTGTGACCGGCTACGGGCTGCGCCACCCGGACCGGATCGGCCCGGTGCTGGCCGAGGACCAGGACACCGCGGCGGCCCTGGTCGCGGCGCTGTCCGCCCTCGCGCCGGCGGGGCCGATGACGATCACCGTGCCCTCCAGCCATGCCGCCATGCTCGACCATCTGCGCCGCCGCGAGGTGCCGGAGCTGCGCCGGCTGCGCCACATGCGCCGCGGCGGCGACCGCCACCCGAGCGACCGGGGACGGATCGCCGCCATGGCCAGCTTCCACCTGGGGTAGGGGGCTTACTTCTCCGCCAGCGCCGCCAGGATCCGGGCCCAGGAGCGGATGCCCTTGTGGAAGCTGGTCAGGTCGTACTTCTCGTTCGGGCTGTGGATCTGGTCGTTGTCCAGGCCGTAGCCGACCATCACCGAATCCATGCCCAGGATGCGCTTGAACGACCCGACCACCGGGATCGAGCCGCCGGAGCCGATCAGCATCGCCGGCCGGCCCCATTCGTCCTGCAGCGCCGCGCGGGTGCGGGTCAGGGCCGGGCTGTCGATCGCCAGCGACAGCGCCGGGCTGCCGTCGCGCGACCAGAACTCGGCCGAGCAGTCGGCCGGCAGCCGGGATGTCACGAAGCCGTGGAAGGCATCGCGGATCCTGGTCGGGTCCTGGTCGCCGACCAGCCGGAACGACACCTTGGCGAAGGCCTTGGACGGGATCACCGTCTTGGCGCCCTCGCCGGTATAGCCGCCCCAGATGCCGTTGACGTCGCAGGTCGGCCGCGCCCACAGCCGCTCCAGCGGCGCGCGGTCGCGTTCGCCGGCCGGGACCGACAGCCCGATATGGCGCAGGGACTCGGCCTCGTCGAAGCCCATCGACTGCCACTGCGCCTTCAGCTGGGTCGGCGCCTCGGCCACGCCGTCATAGAAGCCGGGCACGGTGATGCGGCCGTCATCGTCGTGCAGCGCCGCCAGGATCCTGGTCAGCACATGGATCGGGTTGCGGGCGGAGCCGCCATAGATGCCGGAATGCAGGTCGCGGCTGGCCGCGGTGACCGTCACCTGCTCATAGACCATGCCGCGCAGGCTGGTGGTGATCGCCGGCGTCTTCGGGTCCCACATGCCGGTGTCGCAGATCAGGGCCAGGTCCTTCGACAGCTCGTCGCGGTTGGCCTCCAGGAACGGGTTCAGGCTCGGGCTGCCCGATTCCTCCTCGCCCTCGAAGAACACGGTGATCGGCAGGGGCAAGGACCCGGTCACCGCCTTCCAGGCGCGGCAGGCCTCGACGAAGGTCATCAGCTGGCCCTTGTCGTCCGAGGCACCGCGGGCGCGGATGCGCTTGACGCCGTCGGCCCCGGTCTCGATCCGCGGCTCGAAGGGCGGGGCGTGCCACAGGTCCAGCGGATCGACCGGCTGCACGTCGTAATGGCCGTAGAACAGCACCGACGGGCCGGCGCCGGCGGTGACGGCATGGCCGACCACCATCGGATGGCCCGGCGTCGGCCGCACCTCGGCCGCGATGCCGGCCTCGGCCAGGTCGGCGGCGAGCCATTCGGCGGCGGCGCGGCACTGCTCCTTGTAGACGGGGTCGGTCGAGATGCTCTGCAGGCGCAGGAACGCCATCAGCCGATCGAGGCTGGAATCGAGGTCGGCATCGATCGCCGACAGGACCTGGTCGAGCGTGCTCACGGGAAGAATCCTCTGGGAAACGCGGGTTGGAACGACCCTAGAGTAGATCCGGCCCCGGCGGAAACGGGGAAGGGAGCGTCTTCAGCCCTTTCGTCCCGCCATATGGCGGAGATAGGCGATCACCTGTTCGATCTCCCGGTCGCTCATCTGCTCCGGCGTGAAGCCCTGCATCTTGCGGTCCGGCCAGTCGCGCACCGTGGCCGGGTCGCGGATCAGCGCGTGCAGCGCCGCCGGCGCCAGGTATTCGATCGGGTTCATCGGCCGGTTCAGGTCCGGCCCGACCTCGGCCGACCCGGCGCCGTTCAGCTTGTGGCAGACCAGGCATTGGGTGACGAACAGCGTCTGGCCGCTGCGGATCGGGTCGGCCGCCGTCAGGGCCGCATCGACCGCCAGCTCCGGCCAGCGCGCGGCGGGGGAGGGCTGGGTCGCCAGCCTGGCCATCTGATAGGGCCATTGCTCGCTGCGCACCGTCGCGGCCTGGTCGCCGGTCCACACCAGGTAGAAGGTGCCGGCGCTGACCGTCTTGTCCGGCAGGGCGGGCCAAGGGGCGTCCGCCGGCTCGACCGCCACCCAGGCGATCACGGAACTCGAATCGGTGTTGAGGATCAGGTCGACCGGCAGCTGCGCCGCGTAGCCGTCCGTCGCCACCGCCTCGATCACGGTGTCGGGCGGCGGCGTCAGGCCGGCGATCAGCCCTGCCGCCGGCACGGCGCGATAGGTCATGGCGCGGCCGTAGATGGCATCCTTCGCCACCTCGATGGTGGCGGCGTCGGGCCGGGCCAGCAGCTGGTCGCGGGTGAAATGGCGGGTCTCGCCGCCGATGGTCAGGTCCAGCGCCGGCTCGGCAGCACCGGCGGTGGCGGCCCACAGCAGCAGGCCGATGACAGCAAAAATGCGCATGATTGCCTCCCCCTTGCAGCGAGAATGCGCCGCGAGGGATAGGAAACCATGCCACCGGGGTGAGTCGCCAGCGCGCGGACGGGTCAGGCCGCCTTTCCGGCTGGGGCCGCAGGGCGGATCGATGTGTCGCCGGCCAGCAGCGGCCCGGCGTCGTCCTCCAGCGCCTCCAGCCGCAGCAGCGCCAGGCCGATGCCGTCACGGCTCGACCGCATCTCGCCGGCTTCGCGGCCGTCGCGCAGGATCAGCGTGCCGGGCTCCGGCGCCGGGCCATCCAACAGCACCGGCGCCAGCCGCTTCTTCAGCAGGCCGCGATAGCGGGTGCGGGCGGTCAGCTCCTGGCCCATGTAGCAGCCCTTGTCCCAGGCGATCGCGTTCAGCGAGTCGTAATTCGCCTCCAGCAGCACCGTCTTCTCGGGCACCAAGTCGCGGCTGCCGTCCGGCACGCCGAGGGTCAGGCGCAGCCGGTCCCAGGCCTCCGGGCCGGCCTCGGCCAGGCCGAGGCCTTCCAGCGCGGCCCTGGCCGTCGCCTTCGGCAGCAGCGCCCGGGCGCCGAGCGCCGCCGTCCGGGCGTCGACATGGGCGATGCCGTCGGCCAGGGCCCGCGTGGCCCCCGGCTCATTCGGCAGGCCAAGGGCGGCGTTGCCGGCCTCGCCCGGGATCGCCGCCACCGTCCAGTCGGCGGTGACGTCGGCCAGCTCGACCTTGGAGCGCAGCTTGTACATCCGCAGCCGCCGGAACAGGTCGGCGCCGCGCCCGGCCTCGCAGTCGAGCAGCCAGGCATCGCCCAGCGCGACCACGTGGAAATCGTGCAGATACTTGCCCTGCGGCGTCAGGAAGGCGGCGAAGACGGCACGGTCCGGCGCCACCTTCCGCATGTCGTTGGAGACCAGCCCCTGCAGGAAGGCGGCCCGGTCCTCGCCGGTCAGGCGCAGGACGTCGCGCTCCAGGAAGGTGAATTCGGCCATGGCATCGCCCGGTTGCGGATCGGCATCTGCAGGAAGAGGTGGGCCAAGTCCGGTGGTAGCGCAAGCGCCTGCGAGTCTGACTTGCGACGGAAGCGGCGCGCTGCGTCGTGAAGGGGACATCAGGCACCCATGGCGGTGCGCAATGTCGAGAGCACCATGAAGACGAAGTGGATTGTCGGTTCCGCGCTGCTCGCCCTCGTCGCCGGCACCGCCATGGCGGCCGCCCAGGGCGCGCCGGACGGTGGCTGGCGCGGCGGCTTCTTCCGCCAGCTCGACACCAACAAGGACGGCAAGATCGAGCGGACGGAGGTTCTGGCCTGGTCCGAGGCGCGGTTCAAGACGCTGGACACGGCAGGTGACGGGGCGCTGACCGAGGCGCAGTATGTCGACGCCATGATCGCGAAGATCCGCCCCCGCCTGGAACAGCGCTTCGACAAGCTCGATGCGAACAAGGACGGCAAGGTGACCGCGGCTGAATTCGAGGCGCCGGCTCTGGCCCGCTTCGACCGCCGCGACACCGACAAGACGGGTGTTCTGTCGATCGATGACCTCAAGACTCACCGCAACTGAAGCGTGGCCGAGAGCGACGATGCCCTGGTGGCGGCGGTGGCGGCGGGAGACGCCGCCGCCTGCCGCCGCCTGGTCGACCGGCATCTCGGACGCCTGCTCGCCTTCGCCCAACGCATGCTGGGCAGCCGCGCCGATGCCGAGGACGTGGCCCAGGACGCGTTCCTGGCCTTGTGGAAGGAGGCCGGGCGCTGGCGGCCGGACGGCAGCGCCACGGTCTCGACCTGGCTCACCCGCGTCACCTACAACCGGGCGATCGACCGGTTGCGGCGGCAGCCTTCGGTGGCGCTCGACGCGGTGCCGGAGCCGCCGGACCCCGCTGCCGGCGCCGAGGCCGGGCTGCAGCGCGCCCGGGTCTCGCGCCGGGTCGGGGAGGCGCTGGCCCAGCTGCCCGAGCGGCAGCGGGCGGCGATTCTGCTCAGCCACTACGAGGGCCACGGCAATCGTGAGATCGGCGAGGCCCTCGGGGTCGGGGTCGAGGCGGTGGAATCGCTCCTGGCGCGCGGCCGGCGCGCCCTCCGCCAGGCCCTGGCGGCGGAACGGGCCGATCTGATGGGAGAGGTGTGACATGGCCGAGATGACGCTCGATCGGTTCCTCGATCTGCTCGACCGGCACGGTCCGGTGATCGACCGATGGCCCGCCTCCGATCAGGACGGGGCGGAGGCGCTGCTGGCGGCCTCGGCCGAGGCGCGATCCGCCATGGCCGACGCCCGGGCGGTGGCCGCCGCGCTCAACGATCTGCGGGTGGCTCCACCCTCGGCGGCGATGCTCGGCCGCATCCTCGACGCGGCGCCGCGGCCGCGCCGCTGGATTTCGGAAATCCTGTCCTGGCGGCCGGCGGTCGCCTTCGCCGCCGCGCTGGTGGTGGGCGTCTATCTCGGCGCCATGGTGCCGACGGTGCAGGCCAATGACGACGACTGGTCGACCCTCGGCTATGCCCTGGCCGACGACGTGTCGCCCTTCGGAGGAACGCCGTGATTGCACGCTCGTGGCGCTGGGCCCTCGTCGCCTCGCTCGCGCTCAACCTCCTTCTGCTCGGCGTGCTCGGCACCTGGCTGTGGCGCTCGGATTCACGGTCCGATCCGTCGGCGCTGGCCGAGGCCGTCGCGACCCTGCCGGAGCCCGACCGCACCACGCTGGGGCATCTGCTCGACCAGCGCCGCGCCGAGCGCAAGGCGATTTTGGACGACCTGGGCCAGTTGCGCACGGCGACGACCGAGGCGATGTCGGCCGACCCCTATGACCCCGCCAAGGCCGCCGCGGCGCTGGCGGCGATGAGCGACAAGTTCAACGAGCTCCGCGACGTGGTGGAGGGGACGGTGCTCGAGATCATGCCCAAGCTGCCGGCCGAGCAGCGGCGGAAGATGCTGGAACGGCGCAGCGCGCTCTGGCGGCTGTAGGGCCTGCGACTCCTACTGGGGCGCGATCGGCCGCAGGATCAGCACGTCGAGGTCCGCGCTGGGGGTGAAGTCGGTCTGCCGCACCTCGAACCGGGTTGGCGAGATCTTCTTCACCCCCTCGGCGCAGAAGCTGACCAGGTTCCGGGCGTCGCCCTTATCGACCACCAGCCGGAAGTCCTTGATCGGCGCCGCCCAATTCGCGCCGGTCGTCAGGATGTAGGAAACCCGCTGCTCGCTGAACGGCATGCCGTCCTGGCCGGCCTTGGCCTGCGCCCGCTCGACCGCGGCGAGGAAGCTCCGGTCGATGCAGTAGCGCCGCACGTCGTCCGCATGTTCGGGGGTGCCGGCGG
This sequence comes from Inquilinus sp. CA228, assembly GCF_052078665.1. Lineage (NCBI taxonomy): Bacteria > Pseudomonadati > Pseudomonadota > Alphaproteobacteria > Rhodospirillales > Rhodospirillaceae > Inquilinus > Inquilinus sp. CA228. The sequence continues at coordinate 51,188 of NZ_JBQJIK010000031.1, forward strand.
CATAGGGCGAGCCGATCACCGACCCGACGCTCGATCCGGCGGCGGGCGTGTAGCGGTGCTCGATCACCACCTCGCGCCCGGCGGGGAAGGTCTGCTGGAAGTGGTAGGTGGTCTTCAGCGTCCAGCTCGGGACGACATGCTGCTCCCAGCCCTGGCCGGAATCGAATTCGTTGACGGCGGCGAGGCCGAGCCCGATCAGCTCGTCCCGCTGCGCCTTCGGCAGCGCGGTCAGGCCGTCATAATCGGCATCGGGATACAGCGGCACGCCCAGCTTGCGCAGCAGCGCCGTCTGGTCGACGCCCTCGGCGAAGGCCTTGATCTCGACCTCGGTCGCCACCGGCCTGCCGTCGGCCTTGGTCGAGAAATCCAGGAAGTTCTCGCTGCCGGGATGCGGCACGGCGGTCAGCCCGCCGATGAAGTCGAGCGTCACGTCCGGCATCGGGAAGGCGACGGTCACGGTCTTGTCCTGCGCCGCGCGGTTGAAGAAGCGGTAGCTGACCCGGATCTCCTGGGCCGAGACATACAGGTCCTCGGACCTCATCTCGATGTCGGCGGTCCGGGTCAGGACCAGCCCGCCGGCGGCCAGCTCGGCCGTCGAATCATTGGCCGAGGCGCCGGCCAGCGGGGCGAGGAGGGCGGCCAGGCCGAGCGAAAGGGCGGTGAAGGCGGTGGTCACGATCGGCTCACGGCAGTCGGCTCCCGCTGCAATGTCGCGCGCCGGATCGGGCTTTTCCAGGGCGCCGTTCCCTCGGGAACAGGGGGCGGAGAGCGAGTGCCGTAAGCAGAGGCCTGCTGACCAATGATGTCGCGGAGACCCTCATGGCTGCGGAGAACGCATCCCTCGACCACGGCGGGGCGGAGACCGGCGTCTCCTGGTACACCGTGCGGAAGATCGTCACGATCGCCTGGCTGGCGATCCTGCTCGGCTTCGCCATGCAGGCGCTGGTGCTGTCGGCGCGGGTCTCGGCCGGGGGCCAGATCCCCGGGATCCGGTTCCTGGCCGATCTGGTGCAGGGCATCACCTGGTCCGTCCTGGTCTGCTTCGGCGTCAGCATGGGCACCGTCCTGGTCAAACTGCGGGCCGTGCTGGCCGGGATCCTGGCCGCGATCTGCACCCCGGTCGCGATCGGCGCGGCCAATGCCGGGCAGAAGGTGATGGCGGCGTCGCTCGGCGCCGTCGGCCAGCCCGCCGTTGTGCCGCTCGTCGTCATCGCCGCGGTCAAGGCGGTCGAATACGGCCTGCTGGGCTGGCTGCTGGGGCGGATGGTGCAGCGCGGGGCGAAGGGGCCGGCGCCGTTCCTGCTGGCGGGTGCCGCGACCGGGCTGGTGTTCGGCGGCACCATCACCGCCCTGACCTGGCAGGCCCTCTCGGCCGGCGGCGCCACGCCCGAGCTGCCGCGGATGGTCGGTGTCGGCGTCAACGAGGTGCTGTTCCCGATCGGCTGCGCCCTGGTAATCTTCCTCAGCCAGTTCGTCCGGTTGCCGGGAAAGTAAGGTGGCCTAGCATTTGCGGTCCGGCAGGCGGTTGTCGCAGACGGCGGCGGTCCACAGAAACCCGATGGCCTCGTCGCGCATCTCTGCCGTCACCGGCAGATCCGCACTCGTCGCCGCCGGCGGCAGGCGCCAGGAGCGCTGGATGTCATAATAGGCATCACGGCCCTCGATCATCCGGTGCACCATGTACTCGCCTTTGCCCCACCGTTCGGTCCTGCCGCAGAGAACCGCCTGGGCGGCATAGGGGTAGGGACCGTCGGACCGGACCGTCGGCGGCTCCACGAGTGGCGCCACGGCGCATCCCGGCCCGGCCCGGAACCTCTGATCCAGTCTCTCCGCCAGCACCGCCAGCGAAGGCGCCGCCCGGCGATCGATGGTCATCACCGCGATCATGTCGGTCCACCGGTCCACGGTCTGGCCGGCAGGAACGTATTCGGACAGGATCATGCCCGGCATCGGGCCGCGATTGGCCAGGATCCATCCCTGGGGGATGGGAACCTGAAGCATCTCGGCCATCCGGTCCTTCTGGGCCGTGCCCGGCGGCGATGGCGGGGGCGGCTCGGTCTTCGGGGCGCAGCCGGCCGCCGCGCCGGCCAGCAGGATCGGCAGCAGCATTCTGCAGCGCCGTCCGGCCGGGCCGCGCGTCGAAGGCCGCCCGCGACCATCCGGTTCCAGGCTCATTTGCCTCTCCCCGTCTGATGGCGCCTTCGGCCCAGAAGACGGTGGGATTGGGGCCGAATTGCGCTGATGGAGAGAGGAATGGGGAGGCGCTCGGGCGCAGCCTTTCGCCCGGCGCATGGCCGGTCGGATTGCCGCCACACTCTGATCCCCTTGCGTTCCCGCCCCGTTCGGCGCTATCAGGGCGCCGCATGCCGCAATGTGCCCGGCCGGCCCTGATGCCGGTGGGTCGCTGCGGCACCCCGATGCTGCGAGGCGAAGCGGCGTCCGGGGGCGACGGATCTTGTGCGGTCGTTAAAAGTCCAACAAAAACAGCGCATTATAAAACACGATCCGCGCATCGTTTCGATTGTTTCCGTTCCGGCGTCTCCCTATACTCCGCGCCGCTTAGGCTCGGACGAAGGCCGGCACGTCAGACAGTGAGTGGTTGTTGCGATGACAGCGATGCTTCTGCCCCCGGATTATCGGCCGTCGGATGATGAAGACTTCATGAATCCGATGATGCTGGAATATTTCCGGCGCAAGCTTCTGAAGTGGCGGGCCGACCTCCTCGCCGAATCCAACGCGACCCTGAGCAGCCTGCAGGATGGCGGCATCCAGGAGCCGGATCTGACCGATCGGGCCTCCGCCGAGACCGACCGTTCGCTCGAGCTCAGGACCCGCGACCGCGAGCGCAAGCTCCTGTCCAAGATCGACTCCGCGATGCGGCGGATCGAGGACGGCTCCTACGGCTTCTGCGAGGAGACGGGCGAGCCGATCGGCGTCAAGCGGCTGGAGGCGCGGCCGACCGCGACCCTCAGCCTCGAGGCGCAGGAGCGCCACGAGCGGCTGGAACGCACCCACCGCGACGATTGACCGATCCCCGCGGCGCCGAGAGGCGCCGTTGTCGTTGGCGTGTCTTGGGCCGAGAAGCGCCGTTATCGTTTGCGTGTCTCGGGCCGAAAGGCGCGGTTCTCGTCTCCGCCTCGCTGCGTGTCCGTGTTAGGGTGGCGGCGAGGGGCTTTCAGATCGAGGGTATTCGATGCTTCGTGGCGCAGCGCTTTTCGCCGCCGTTCTCGCCGTCTCGGGCTGCGGGATCGATCCGGTGACGCCGAAGGAGACTCGCGTCGACTATGCGGGTTTCATCAACAGTGCGGATCAGGCCGCCATCTACGCCAACTCGCAATGCGCCCAGATCAACCGCCTGGCCGTGTTCAAGGTCGAGGACGTGGTCGAGGGCCGCAAGGGGGCGACCTTCCAGTGCCTGCCGGTGCCGAACTGCTATCCGGTCGAAGCGGCGGCGCCGGGGCAGCCGGTCGCGCTGGCGCCGGTTGCTGCTCCTGCTTTCGTGCCGGCCGCCTCGGCCCCGACTGTGCCGGGACAGCCCTACATCGTTCCGCCCGCCGCGGCGGCGCGATTCCAGGGGCCGGTCGTGGCCATGGCTCCGGTGTCCTCGGCGCGCGACCGCCGCGCCGCGCGCCGCGCGGCCGGACCGTCGGTCGAGGATCAGTCGGACGACACCTACATCCCCTTCGCCGCGGCCCCTGTCGCCGCCGGCGAGCAGCCGCAGCGCGTGCCGTCCTATGAGACGATCAACGTGCCGACCGGCCCGAACCCGGTCTCGGCGGAGGCCCCCGGCCCGTATCCCGAAGGCTCCTACGCCACCGCCGCGGAGCCGAGCTGGCGGCGGGCGGTGACCTGCAAGCCCAACGCCACGCTGCCGCTGGCCGTGGACCGGCTGCCGACCGGCGACGTCTATCCGTTCTGAGGTCTGATCGGACCAGCGCGGAAGGCCGGATCATTCCCTGATCCGGCCTTCCGGCATTATCAGCCGTGCCCTCCTGGAACCGCCCGGATCGGCAGGTGGATGTCGGTGATCAGCGCCGCGGCCGGGGTGCTGCGCGGGTCGTTCAGATACTCCTCGAAGATCGGCGCCTCCGCCGGCTCGGCGCCGCTGGTCGGCAGCCAGGTCCGGTACAGCCAGGCATAGGACCGCTCCAGCTCGGCATAGGGGCCGGTGTGGCGCAGCACCGCGTGCGGCCCGCCGGCGACGGTGCGGAGGGCGACCTCGCTTTCGCCGGCGACGCCTTCCGGCACCTCCAGGCAGGCGTCGGAGCGGAGTGCGTCGGGCGGCATTGCCGCCGGGTCGTCGTAATAGATGCCCAGGCTGCGGGCCCCCGGGCGCAGCAGCTGGCGGGCGCGAGCCCACGACATCAGGATGTCGAAGCTGCGGCCGACCTCCAGATAGGGGCCGATGTGGCGGACGGCGGCGACGCGGATCGGCGCCAGGCTGCGATAGGTCACGTCGGGCATGGCTGTCTCTCCTTCGGGTGAGTCGAAGGGGAATGACCGGCGCGTGCCGCGATAGGCTCCCGGCGGCTGGCCGTAGCGCTCGGCGAAGGCCCGGCTGAAGGCGGCGGTGCTGCCGTACCCCGCCCGGCGGGCGATGCGGGCCACCGCCGTCTCGCTTTCCAAGAGGGTGCCGGCGGCGCGGTGCAGGCGCAGCCGGCGCACCGTGTCGGCCACGGTCTCGCCCAGCAGGTACCGGTAGGCCCGGTGGAAGTGGTACGGCGAGAAGCAGGCCACCTCCGCCAGCCGGTCCAGGTCGATCGGGTCGTCGAGATGGGCGACGATGTGGTCGATCACCCGCTGGATGCGGGCGAGGTGGCGGTCGAGCGTGGCGTCCTTGGGCATCGGTTCGTTCTCCCGGCCTTGGTGTTAGCCCGAAGCGGATTGATCCTGCTTGCGAAGCTGCGGCCGCGAAAGAGGCCTCGGACAGCCGGCCTTGCTCGATGCGAACAAAACATGTACAAGAGCTGCATTGACGCGGCGTATGGCGCCATGCAACTGGAAGGGACTGGTGATGTCGACCCCGACTCTCCGCGTTGTGGAAAGAGCCCCGATGGACAAGACCAAGGCGCTGGAAGCCGCCCTGACCCAGATCGAACGCGCCTTCGGCAAGGGGTCGGTGATGAAGCTCGGGGCACGGCCCCAGGTCGACGCGGAGGTGATCTCGACCGGCTCGCTGGGCCTCGACATCGCGCTCGGCATCGGCGGCCTGCCGAAGGGCCGGATCGTCGAGATCTACGGACCGGAAAGCTCGGGCAAGACCACGCTGGCGCTGCACGCCGTGGCCGAGGCGCAGAAGGCCGGCGGCACCTGCGCCTATATCGATGCGGAGCATGCGCTCGACCCGACCTATGCCCGCAAGCTGGGCGTCAACATCGACGAATTGCTGATCTCGCAGCCCGATGCCGGCGAACAGGCGCTGGAGATCACCGACACCCTGGTCCGCTCCGGCGCGATCGACGTGATCGTCATCGATTCGGTGGCGGCGCTGGTGCCGCGGGCCGAGCTCGAGGGCGAGATGGGCGACAACCAGCCCGGCCTGCAGGCCCGGCTGATGAGCCAGGCGATGCGCAAGCTCACCGGCTCGATCTCGAAATCCAACAGCCTGGTCGTCTTCATCAACCAGATCCGGCTGAAGATCGGCGTGATGTTCGGCAATCCGGAGACGACGTCGGGCGGCAACGCGCTGAAGTTCTACTCCTCGATCCGGCTCGACATCCGCCGCATCGGCGCGATCAAGGACCGTGAGACCGTCACCGGCAACCAGACCCGGGTCAAGGTGGTGAAGAACAAGATGGCGCCGCCGTTCCGCGCCGTCGAATTCGACATCATGTATGGCGAAGGCATCTCGAAGACCGGCGAGCTGCTCGACCTCGGCGTCCAGGCCGGGGTGGTGGAGAAGTCGGGCGCCTGGTTCTCCTATGACGGCCAGCGCATCGGCCAGGGCCGCGAGAACGCCAAGGTCTTCCTGCGCGACAATCCCGAGACGGCGAAGGCGATCGAGGCCAAGATCCGGGCCAATGCCGGGCTGGTCTCCGACCGCATGATGGCCGCCGGCGGGCCGGAGGGCGGCGTCGACGGCGACGAGTGATCGCCGCCGACGACCGACGGATCGCCCTCTGCGATGGAAAGGCCCGGGGTTCCGGGCCTTTTCCGTTACCGGCCGGATCGTGCTATCTCCCCGCCCATGACCGACTTGCCGACCTCCGCCCCGATCATCACCCGCTTCGCCCCCAGCCCGACCGGCCTGCTGCATGTCGGCAACGTCCGCACCGCGCTGGTCTGCTGGCTCGCCGCCCGCGCCACCGGCGGGCGCTTCCTGCTGCGGCTCGACGACACCGACACCGAGCGGGGCAGCGCCGAATTCGCCGCGGCGATCGAGCAGGATCTGCGCTGGCTCGGTCTCGGCTGGGACGGCTTCGCCCGCCAGTCCGACCGCACCGACCGCTACCGGGCGGCGCAGGATCGGCTGAAGGCGGCCGGCCGGCTCTACCCCTGCTACGAATCGGCGGAGGAGCTGGAGCTCAAGCGCAAGAGCCTCTTGGCGCGCGGCCTGCCGCCGCTCTACGACCGCGCCGCGCTGGCCCTGACCGACGCCGACCGGGCCCGGCTCGAGGCGGAAGGGCACCGGCCGCACTGGCGCTTCAAGATGGCGGATGCGCCGGTCGAATGGGACGACAAGGTCCGCGGCCGGGTGCATTTCAACGGCCGCGACATCTCCGACCCGGTGCTGGTGCGCGAGGACGGGCGGGCGCTCTATCACATCGGCTCGGTGGTCGACGACATCGACATGGGCGTCACCCTGGTGGTGCGCGGCGAGGACCATGTCGCCAACACCGCCATGCACATCCAGCTGGCCGAGGCGCTGGGCGCCGCGCCGCCGGCCTATGCCCATCTCTCGCTGATCGCCGACGCCGAGGGCCACGGCCTGTCCAAGCGCCTGGGCAGCCTGTCGCTGCGCAGCCTGCGGCAGCAGGGGATCGAGCCGCTGGCGGTGACCAGCCTGCTGGCCAAGCTCGGCACCTCCGACCCGATCGAGCCGCGGCTGTCGCTTGACGATCTGGTCGCCGAGTTCGACTTCGCCAAATTCTCCCGCACCATCCCGCGCTTCGACCCGGCCGAGCTGGAGCGGCTGAACGGCCGCATCCTGCATGAGACGCCCTATGCGGCGGTGCGCGACCGGCTGGCGGCGCTCGGCCTCGGCGCCGTCGACGAGGCGGCCTGGGCGGTGCTGCGTCCGAACCTGCAGCGGCTCGATGACGCGGCCGAGTGGTGGCGGGTGGTCACCGGCCCGGTCACCCCGGTCGTCGCCGATGCCGCCCTGCTGTCCGCCGCGGCCGAGCTGTTGCCGCCCGAACCCTGGGACGACGCCACCTGGGGCGCGTGGACGGCGGCGGTGCGCGACCGCACCGGGGTCAAGGGCAAGCCGCTGTTCCTGACCCTGCGCCTGGCCCTGACCGGCCTCGACCACGGCCCGGAGCTGCGCGGCCTTCTGCCGCTGATCGGGCGGCAGCGGGCGCTGGCCCGGCTCTCCGGCGATGTGGCGTGAACGCCCCATCCTGTTAAAACTTGCTTAAAACTTGACCCTACCCCCCTTGGCGCCGACCCGCGGTCGGGAGTAAGAACCCGATATGACCGACGAGATTTCGCCTGCCCTGGACACCCCGGCGCTGCCGGTGGCCGCGGTCTTCCTCGATGTCGCGTCGCTGCCCGGCGCCGCGTCCGTCGATGATGGGCCCGAGGATCTTGCCCGCATCCTCGTCGGGCTCGGCACCGTCTGCCGGCCGGCCCGTCGCATCGCCTATGCCGACTGGGCGACGCTGTCCGAGCTGCGCGGCGTCGCCCATCGCCACGGCTTCGACCAGGTGCAGACCACCGAGATCGAGCCGGGCCGCGACGCGGCCTCGTTGCGCCTGGTGGTCGACGCCATGGAACTGGCGCTGCTCGATCGCAGCATCGACACGGTGGTGCTGGTGACCGGCAGCGCGGCGCTGCTGCCGCTGGTCCGCAGCCTGCGCCGCCACGGCAAGCGGGTGATCGCGATCGGCCCCGGCCGCCGCATGGACCCGCTGTTCCAGTCGGAATGCGACCGTTTCGTCGATTGCGCCACGCTCGGCCACCCGGCGCCGGCGCGGGTCGAGATCCGTCCGGCCGCGGCGGCACCGGCCGCCCGCCCGGCCGCCCCGGCGCTTCGCCCCGAGCCGGCGCCGGTCCAGGCGCGCCCGGCCGAACCGGCGCCGCGCCTGCGCCTGAAGCCGCCGGCCGAACCGGCCCGCGCGGCCCGGCTGGGGCCTGCGGTGGCGGAACCGCCGCACCCTTCCGCGTCGGCCCGCGCCCATCGCCCGTCCCTGACCGCCCAGTTCGACGAGCCTGAGGCCGCCCCCGCCGGCCCGCCGCTGATGGCCGGCACCCCGATGGTGCCGCAGCGCAAGGGCTGGTTCGGTAAGCGTCGCTGATCGGGCTGCCCTGCGGCCGGAACCTTGGACGCCAGGGGCCTGATCTGGTAATCGTCGCGGTCCCGACCGGACAGGTCTGACCTTAGGACTGCGACCCGTGGCGCTCTCTCTGCACAACACGCTCACCCGGACGAAGGAAACCTTCGTCCCGATCGACCCGAGCCATGTGCGGATGTATGTCTGCGGCCCGACGGTCTACGACTACGCCCATATCGGCAACGCCCGCCCGATCGTCGTCTTCGACGTGCTGTACCGGCTGTTGCGGACGCTGTATCCGCGGGTGACCTATGCCCGCAACATCACCGACATCGAAGACAAGATCATCGAGCGGGCAAAGGCCAACGGGGAGCCGATCGGCGAGCTGACCCGGCGCACCGGCGAGGTCTTCGCCGCGGACATGGCGGCGCTCGGCGCCCTGCTGCCCGATGTCGAGCCGCGCGCCACCGAGCACATCCCGCAGATGGTCGAGATGATCGGCACGCTGGTGGGCAACGGCCATGCCTATGCCGCCGAAGGGCATGTGCTGTTCAACGTGCCGTCGATGCCGGATTACGGCCAGCTGTCGCGCCGCAACCGCGACGAGCAGATCGACGGCGCCCGGGTCGAGGTTGCGCCCTATAAGCGCGACCCGGCGGATTTTGTGCTGTGGAAGCCGTCGACCGACGATCAGCCGGGCTGGGACAGCCCCTGGGGCCGCGGCCGGCCGGGCTGGCACATCGAATGCTCGGCCATGGCCGCCGCCCATCTCGGCACCGTCTTCGACATCCATGCCGGCGGCATCGACCTCGTCTTCCCGCACCACGAGAACGAGATCGCGCAGAGCCGCTGCGCCCATGGCACGCCGGTGATGGCGAACTACTGGCTGCACAACGGCTTCCTGCAGGTCGAAGGCCAGAAGATGTCGAAGTCGCTCGGCAACTTCTACACGCCGCATGAGCTGCTGGAGGAGTTCCCCGGCGAGGCGCTGCGCTATGCCCTGCTGTCGGGCCATTACCGCCAGCCCTTCGACTTCACCAAGGACGGGGTGCGCCAGGCACGGGCGGCACTCGACCGGTTCTATGGCGCGCTACGCGTGGTCGATGCGGTGACGGACCTGTCGGTCCGGGCGCCGGCGGCGGTGCTGGCGGCGCTGGAGGACGACCTCAACACGCCGCAGGCCCTGGCCGCGCTGCACGAGGCCGTGGGCGAGCTGAACAAGGCGACCGACCCCGCCGAGCAGGCCCGCCTCGCGGCCGGATTGCTGGCGGGCGGCCGGCTGCTGGGCCTGCTGGAGCAGGCGCCGGAGGACTGGTTCCGCTGGCGGGCGAAGGCGGATTCGGGGTTGGGCGACGCCGAGATCGATGCGCTGGTGGCGGACCGTCGGGCGGCACGGGCGGCGAAGGACTTCGCCGAGGCCGACCGCCTCCGCGACCAGCTGATCGCCGCCGGCATCGCGCTGGAAGACAAGCCGGACCGCACGCTGTGGCGCCGGGTGGGGTAAAGCGATGAGCGAGCGGATCTGGCTGTTCGACACCACCCTGCGCGACGGGGCGCAGACCCAGGGCGTGGACTTCTCGGTGGCCGACAAGATCGCCATCGCCAGGAAGCTCGACGCGCTCGGCATCGACTATGTCGAGGGCGGCTGGCCCGGCGCCAACCCGACCGACGATGCGCTGTTCCGCGACCCGCCGAAGCTGGCCAAAGCCCGCTTCACCGCCTTCGGCATGACCCGGCGGCCGGGCCGCAGCGCCGCCAACGATCCCGGCCTGGCGGCGCTGCTGAACTGCGACGTGCAGGCGGTCTCGATCGTCGGCAAGACCTGGGACTTCCATGTCGACGTCGCGCTGAACATCCCGCGCGAGGAGAATCTCGAGCTGATCCGCGACAGCGTCGCCGAGGTGGTCGGCCGCGGCCGCGAGGTCGGCTTCGACTGCGAGCATTTCTTCGACGGCTGGAAGGCCAATCCGGACTACGCCCTGGCCTGCGCCCAGGCGGCCTACGAGGCCGGCGCGCGCTGGGTGGTGCTGTGCGACACCAATGGCGGTGCGCTGCCGCACGAGGTGACCGAGATCGTCACGGCCGTGGCCCGGCACATTCCGGGCGACCGGCTGGGCATCCACACCCATGACGACACCGGCAACGCCGTCGCCAACAGCCTGGCGGCGGTGCGGGCGGGGGTGCGCCAGATCCAGGGCACGCTGAACGGCCTGGGCGAGCGCTGCGGCAACGCCAATCTGGTCACGCTGATCCCGACGCTGATGCTGAAGATGGGCTACGAGACCGGGGTGAGCGAGGCCGGCCTGGCCTCGCTGACCGATCTCAGCCACTGGTTCGACGAGCGCCTGAACCGCACGCCGCAGTCCGGCGCGCCCTATGTCGGCGGCCGCGCCTTCGCCCATAAGGGCGGGCTGCACGTCTCCGCCATCGCCAAGGACCCGCGCTCCTACGAGCATGTGGCGCCGGAGCGGGTCGGCAACCGCCGCCACCTCGTCGTCTCCGACCAGGCCGGCCGGGCGAACATCCTGGCGCGCTTCGCCGAGATCGGCGTCGCCATCGACCCGAAGGACCGCAATGTCGAGCGGCTGGTCGACCTGGTGAAGCAGCGCGAGTTCGAGGGCTATTCCTACGACACCGCCGGCGCCAGCTTCGAGCTCTTGGCCCGGCGCATGCTGGGCCAGGTGCCGGCCTTCTTCGCCATGGAACGCTTCACCGTGGTCGACGAGCGCCGCTTCAACGCCCGCGGCGAGGTGGTGCAGGAATCCGAGGCCACGGTGCTGCTGCGCGTCGGCGGCAAGACCTGGCACGAGGTGTCCTTCGGCAACGGCCCGGTCAACGCGCTCGACAACGCCATGCGCAAGGCGCTGGAGCCGATCTATCCCGGCCTGAAGCCGCTGCGGCTGGTCGACTTCAAGGTCCGCATCCTGCGCTCGAACGAAGGCACCGGCGCCATGCCGCGTGTGATGATCGAGACCGAGGATGCCGACGGCACGCGCTGGTCGACCATCGGCGTCTCGACCAACGTCATCGACGCCTCCTTCGAGGCGCTGGGCGACAGCTTCACCTATGCGCTGCTGCGGGCCGGCGCCACGGCGCCCAACTGATGGACCCGTTCTGATGGCCGGCACCGACCAGACCCGCGACCCGGCGCTGGGCGGCCCGGCGATCATCCTGATCGAGCCGCAGATGGGCGAGAACATCGGCACCGCGGCCCGGGCGATGCTGAATTGCGGCCTGACCGACCTCCGCCTGGTGCGGCCGCGCGACGGCTGGCCGAACCCGAAGGCGGTGCCGACCGCCTCCGGCGCCGACGCCGTGCTGGACCATGTCCGGGTGTTCGACCGGACCGAGGACGCGGTCGCCGATCTCGGCGCCGTCTACGCCACCACGGCGCGGCTGCGCGACCAGCTGAAACCGGTGGTGACGCCGCGCCGGGCGGCGACGGAGATGCGGGCGCATCACGCCGCCGGCATCGGCACCGGTATCCTGTTCGGGCCGGAGCGCACCGGCATGACCAATGACGACATCGCCCTGGCCGATGCCGTGGTCAACGTGCCGCTGAACCCCGCCTTCTCCTCGCTGAACCTGGCCCAGGCGGTGCTGCTGGTGTCCTACGAGTGGTTCACCGCCGGCGACGCCACGCCGGAGCGGCGGCTGGACTATGAGGAGGACGCGCCGCCGGCGACCAAGGACCAGCTGCTGAACCTGTTCGAACATCTGGAGCAGGCGCTGGACGCCGGCAACTTCTTCCGGGTGCCGGAGAAGAAGCCCAGCATGCAGCGCAACATCCGCGCCTTCCTGCAGCGCGCCCAGCTGTCGGAGCAGGAGGTGCGGACGCTGCACGGCATGATCGTCGCCCTGGCCGGCCCGCGGAAGGGCGGGGCGTAGTCCTGCGTCTCGCGCCGGTCGCTAGGCCCTGTTCTTCAGGATCGCAATCTCGCTGCGTTCTCCGGCGAGATAGCCGTCCGTGGTCAGCTTATACACCTTGACCCCCACGGTGTCGGTGGGGACATTTGCCCCGATTGCCCTGACAGATCCGTCCAGAACCTGGCAGACGACGTCGGTGTGAGACTTGAATGAAGAATGCGTTGCGGCGTGGTCATAGTCGATCCTGTTGTCGCGCCATTGCGCGACGAGATCGCCGACTTCCGGTTTCTTCTCATTTATTCTGTACCCCCAGAACGGGGCGGGTTTGTTGGCCTTCATCTTGACGATGGCGTCATTGATGTAGAGGGCATGCCCGGCATTGTATTTGAAACCGGTATAGCCTTCGGCACGGCGAATGAACGCGCTCATCCCCGCCGCCGACCAAGGCCAATCGCGATGACTCGTGTTGTCGCCCGGCGGCCGACCCTGCCCCAGTTCATCCCACATCTGAAGGACATAGCCCTTGTAGGGCGGCTTGTCCTCGGTCCCCGAGCCACGATCGAACAGCTCCCAGTAGTGGGCGGCTGAAGCGATCAATCTGGCGATCGCATCGCTGCGGACCTCGGTCAGGTAGACGTCCGATGCGTAGCCCTCGATCACCGGGCTTGATCCGACAATGCGGACCTTCTTCCACCTTGTGCCGGTATCCTCGATCAGTTCGAGCAGCGTACCGAGCGCCATGGTCTTGATCGGTGTTCCGCTGGTCGAAGGCGAAGGCCGCAAATTCAAGCCATCGTAGACATTGGTTACAATATATTGTGTCATTGTTCTAATCCTGTTGAGGAAATGGAGAATTCATATGACGGGAATGATATATTTGTGATCTAATTCCGTCAATCCCGGCCAATCTTCGCGGCCATTGGTCCCGGGCGGTCACCCAGCCAGCGGCGTGATCCGCCCGGCCCAGTCCGACACCGCGGCGGCGACGGTCCGCAGATGGTCGGCGGCGGTGAAGCCGGAGACGCTCTTGCGCGGCTTCAAATCGTGGTCGCCATCCTCCAGCCACTGCAGCTCGATCCGGTCGGACAGGGCATAGAAGGCGACCTCGTCGCGGGTGCCGAACTCGTCGCGCGTGCCCTGGCAGATCAGGGCGGGCGTCGCCAACCCGGCGAGATGGGCGGTGCGCAGCTGCGTCGGCTTGCCCGGCGGGTGGAATGGGTAGCCGAGGCACAGCAGCCCGGCGATGCGGCCGGCGGCGTGCAGCTCGTCCGCGGCCATCGAGGCCACGCGCCCGCCCATCGACTTGCCGCCGATGATCAGCGGCCCGGTGGCGCCGAGGGCGTCGACCGCGGCCCGGTACTCCGGGATCACGGTCTCGGCCCGTGGCGGCGGCTTGCGCTGCCCGTCGCGCCGGGCCGCCATGTAGCCGAACTCGAAGCGCGCGACCCGGAAGCCGGCCTCTGCCAGCGCCGCCGCCGCCGCGGTCATCGAGGCCGAATCCATCGGCGCGCCGGCGCCATGGGCCAGCAGGATGGTGGTGCGGGCCTCCGCCGGCCCGTCGGTGAGGAAGTCGACCGCCACCCTTTCACTCCGTGAAGACGGCCAGATTGGCCAGGGTCGACGCCAGGCCTTCCTGGTGATCCTCGGGCCGGATCCCGTCGGGGACGTTCTCGCAGCGGATGGTCACCTCGGTGCCGCCCGGGACGGCGTCCAGGGCGGTGGTGATCGTCATGGCGCCGGCGAAGGCGGGGTCGTCGGACTCGAACTCGACCACCTCCACCACCCGCCGGTCCGGGACCAGCTCCAGGAACCGTCCCTCGACCACATCGGCATGCTCGGTCGTCTTGCCGCGCAGATCGTGTTCAGCGCCGATATAGGTCAGGGACATGCGGTAGCGGCCGCCTTCGCGCCCGTCGAAGGCCAGCATCTCGCCCGTCATGCCCTCGGGCGGGCGCCAGGCCGCGAGCGCCTCCGGGTCCATCAGCGCCCGGTAGATGACGTGCGGCGACGCCTTGATGATCCTCGACGCGGAGTCGACCCGCCCGGCTGCCATCGCATCCTCCTGCTCGAGACGCCACCGTACACCGCTCGGCGACGCAACGCGAAGCAGCTCAGATCAGCAGTGAGGCGAGAGCGGCCAGCCCGATCCCGGTCAGGAGCGGCCAGCCGATATGGCGGCCGCGGCTGGAGATGGCGGTGAACGCGCCGATCGCGGTGAAGGTCGCGCCGGTTCCGGCGGCGGCCCACCAGCGCACCGCCGGCGGGTCCAGCACCAGCGCCAGCAGGATCAGGGCGATGACCGCCCAGGCCACGCTGGTGATGTGCCAGGCGAAGCGGAGCACGAAGCGGGCGAGGGGGCTCTTCAGGATACCGTCGCGGCGCGCCAGCATCGGGCCGATCAGCCGCCGCTCTCCGGCCACGGAATGCACGGCGGCGGTGACCACCAGCAGCAGCGCCGCCGCAAGAAGCAGAGCATCCGACATCAGGACTCCTCCTCCGATGCCAAGCCGCGGTGCGGCGTCAGGACCCGATCCGGAGCCGAACGGGCGCCGGCCAGGCCGTGCCGGCCGGTGCCGCGTCGGCCAGCGGCGCGTCGGGGTGCAGCTTCTCGACCTCGAGCTCGAACCGGGCGCGGACCAGGCGGTAGCCGAACTGGCGCAGCACGTCGGCCAGGGCGGCGCGCAGCTGGACCTCGCCCAGCGTCAGAGTCTCCGGCGTCGGCGCGGCGGCCGGGCCGACCGCCAGGCGCTTCGGCGCATCGTCGCGCCAGCCGGCGATGCCGGTCCGGCGCAGCGCCGCCAGGAAGCGGTAGACGGTGGCCAGGCTGATTCGCGGGTCCAGCCGGCGCGCCCGGCCCAGGATCTCCTGGGCGTCGAGCGCGCGGTCGGCCTCGGCCAGCACCGCCAGCAGGATGCGGCGCGGCCGGGTCGGCCGCAGCCCGGCGTCGCGCAGCCGGGCCAGGGCCGGGGCAGGGCCGGGGGAGGGAAGGAAGGCGGGGCTCATGCCGCCGCCCTCAGTTGCGCCGGATCTCGGCCGCCGCCCGGGCCAGGATCTCGACGATGCGGGTCTCGGCATCCGGGTCGGCGCCGGCGTCCAGCTTCTGCTCGCTCGCCTCGCGCAGGTTGTCCAGCGCCGCGACGACCAGGGACGGCAGCCGGCTGGACCGTTCGCGCTCGCGCTCGCGTTCGCCGCCCATCATCTTGTTGACCCAGGCGATCTTCTCGCCGGCCGCGGCCAGGCGGCCCAGCACGGCGTCGATGATGCCGCGGTTGCTGTCGAGATAGGCGCGGCCCTCGGCGGTGATGGTGTAGAGCTTCTTGCTGCCCTCGGCCACGACCGTGACGTAGCCGGCCTCCTCGAGATAGGTCAGGGTCGGGTAGACCGTGCCCGGGCTCGGGCTGTACCAGCCGCCGGTCTTGTCCTCGATCAGCTTGATGATCTCGTAGCCGTGGCGCGGCTGCTGCTCGATCAGGGCCAGGGCCAGCAGGCGCAGGTCGCCCTGGGCCAGCATCCGGCCGGCGCGCATCATGTCGCCGCCGCCACCGAAGCCGCGGCCGCCGAACCCGCCGCCGAAGCCATGACCGAACATGCGGCCGCCCCGGCCGCGGCCGCCGGCCCACTTCTCGTCACCGCCGCACCCGCCGCGGGGACCTTGATCGTCGCGATGACCGCGATGATGTCTTCCGAACATCGAACTCACTCCATAGGTTTCGATATATCGTAAGATATGGCGATCTGGGATCGGTTTCAAGATATATCTTGAGATGTGTCTTCGTCGACCCTGGTGCAGGCCGCGGGGCCGCTTTCCGTCAGCGCCGGGCACGACATCGACAGGGTGAGTGGTTCTTCGTCTACTTCCGATAGACAGAACAAAGTTCCGTCGAAATAAGATCAATAACTAGGAAAATCCACTGATTATTAAGAACTGAGAGTCAAAATGTTTGCTTTATTCGAAAATAATGGTACTTTCTGACACGAATATCAGTTTCAGTCCTATCGCAATGAAAGCATTGGCTGGCTCCGGCCCATGGGCCTTCCTTGTCATTCCTCCTCGCAATAGGCGGCCTCGCTGAGAACGACAGCCAGGAGCCCGAGCAAAAGCTTGGAGAGAGATCCGACCTGGACAGCAATGGCACGGCCGAACCGGCCGAATTTCTTCCAGACGCCAGGGATTTTAAGGAGATTGCCATGCACCGTTTCCTTCCCCGCATTATCCCCGTTTTGCCGCTCTGTCTCCTGACGCTTGCGTTTGCTGGTGGCGCGGACGCCCAGACCGCCTTCAGCCTGCGTGGCGGCCCGACGCTCGACGTGATCCAGAAAGCCCATCCCTTCCAGGACAACAACGGCCAGATCCCGCCCGCCGGTGAATATTCCGGCCCGCTGTTCTCACTCAATCACAACTGGCCGACCGCGCCCGATCCCTTGAAGGACGCGCCCTGGCAGAAGGCGATCGGCAATGGCCCGATCACGACCGAGAACGCTGCGGCCTATGCCGACGCTCTCAAGCAGGCGGTGAGCGAAAACGCCCGCGCCCTCATCATGCACTACGACAGCTGGGATGCCGCCAAGGCGGGCTGGTACAACGAGCCCTGGCTCGGCACGCTGCGCGAAGCGATCCATGGCACCTATGCGGCCGGCGAGTTCGGTCCCGCGATCTTTCCCGATACGGGACTTCGGGTGACCTTCAACACCAATGTGCTGACCTATTATGATCAGCGCGCAGCCTATTCCCTCGACCATTTCTGGGCCAGGTCGGCGATGAAGCCGACGCTGAACACCGAAAACGCCCAGTTTGTCGAGGGCTCGATCGTCGTCAAGGCCGCAATGTTCGCCTCTACCGATCCGAGCCAGCCGACCGGCTGGTGGGATGCCATGAACGGGGCGCAGGAATGGCCGCTGTATATTCCGGTCGGCAAGGCCACCACGCCCTCGGTCTGGCCGAGCTATGTCGCCCAGTTCGACATCATCGTGAAGGATAGCCAATCCGCGCCGCAGACCGGCTGGGTGTTCATGACGCTGGTCTACGATGCCTCGGCGCCGGGCGACGTCTGGGACAAGATGGTGCCGCTCGGCGTGCAGTGGGGCAACGACCCGGAGGCGACGACCGAAGGCGCCGCGCTCAAGGAAAACTGGATCAACCCCGAGGCGCCGCTCTATTCCACTCAGACGCTCGGCTGGGGCGGGCGGCTGTCCGGACCCAACGATGGCGGCCGCAACGACATCGTCGTCGACGGCAAGCCGATCAAGAATGCCCCCGATTCCGGCTGCATGAGCTGCCACAGCACCGCGCAATGGAATATCGACAAGCACAAGATGGTGAGCTTCCTGCTCCCGTCCTTTCCCACCGAGGAGCAGCCGGGCTTCCAGCTGTGCAACGACAAGGGTGAGCGCGACCAGAAGAACGGAACCTATATCTGCTCGCCGGCGCCGGGGTCGGCGGACTGGATGAAGTGGTTCCAGAACCGGCGTGGCGACGTGCCGATGGACCAGGGCTCGTTCGCCACGGATTTCGACGAGGTGTTCTCGTTCAAGTCGCTCCCGCTCTGGTGGGCGGCGACCAATCCAAAAGATGGGGCCATGGCCGTCCAGGACGCGGCGCCGGCGCAACGCGTCAACCAGTATACCGGCGCGCCGCTGCCGCAGGCGCAGCAGTAGAAAGACCCATCCCTCCGGCGGGCGCTCGGTCCGCCGGAGACGCAGTCCCGACGCCTTCGAAACCGGCAGCGAGGCCTGCGGCGGTGGCCGGTCGACCAGCGGCAGCGACCGCCAATGGAATTGTGGCGACCCCGCAATCATCGGCCGGCCGCGCCTGTCCATCCGGATCGGGACATCGCGGTTCCCCTCGTCACCCGCACCACGCCCGGGGACACGACCTTCGGATCCCAGTTCACGTCGGAGATCAGAGATGAAACAGAGTGGTCTGCCTATCTCTCCTTCGCCGCGCCGTCCGGCGGTGGTGTGCCGGCAACGAGTCGCGCTTGCCCGCCTCTTCGCAGCAGGCTCTGCGCTGCTGTTCATCGGCTCGGCTCTTGCGGGATTGCAGGCGGCGGCACAGCAGCCGAGCACGCAAGGCCCGACACAGGCGGAACTGGACCATGCCGACACGGACACCGAAAGCTGGCTGACCCTCAACAAGGGCTATCTGGGCTACCGTTTCTCGACGCTGTCCCAGATCAAGGCCGACACTGTCAGCAGCCTCAAGCAGGTCTGTTCCTTCTCGCTCGGTCAATCCGGATCATTCCAGAACGGCCCGATCGTCTATGGCGGCATGCTCTATACGACGACGGGCGCCTCCACGATCGCAATCGACAGCACGACATGCGAGAAGCGGTGGCAGCACGACTACAGGCCGCCAAATCCGCCCCGGGGGAACAACAAGGGGGCCGCGATCGCAGGCGGCCGTGTCATCCGCGGCACACCCGACGGCCATCTTCTCGCCCTCGACGCCAAGACGGGCGCCGTGCTCTGGGATCGGGAGGTGATGGACGCCGGCAAAGGCGAGTTTGCCACGGCCGCCCCACTGGTCTGGAACGACACGGTCTTCATGGGCAAGGCCGGCGGCGATAACGGCATCAGAGGCGAGATGATGGCCTTCAATGCCGCGAATGGAGAGAAGATCTGGGGCTTCCACACGATTCCTTCGCCGTTCGAGACGGGCGGCGACACGTGGAAGAACCCGGCCAGCATCGAACATGGCGGCGGCTCGCTGTGGACCACCTTCAGCCTGGATAGGGACGCAGGTCTCCTGTTGCTGCCCGTCGGCAACCCGGGGCCGGACTTCGACAATGCCAGTCGCCCCGGCACCAATCTGTTCACGAACTCACTGGTGGCGCTCGATGCCCGGACCGGGAGCCTGAAATGGTGGTACCAGCTGATCGGTGCGGATGATCGCGACTGGGACACGTCCGTCGTCTCGGCCTTCGACACCGCGGACGGAGGCAAGCTCGCCGCCGTGGCCGGCAAGGACGGCATCCTGCATGTGGTCGACCGAACCAGCGGCAATCCGATATCGGGGGTTCCGCTCGTCAGCCAATACTTGAACACGACCGGGCCCGTTCCGGGTGGATCGGGCATTCGCATCTGCCCGATCGCGGCGGTGCAGTGGAACGGCCCGGCTTACAGCCCGGAGACTGGCCTCCTGTACATGAACGGCATCGACTGGTGCGCGCAGGCCATCAAGGGCCCGACCCCGGTCTACAAGGCCGGCCAGCCCTATCTCGGCTGGGCCAACTTCTATGGCACCCGCGATCCGGTGGCGGAGGCGTTCGGCTGGATCAATGCGATCGATCCGACGCTGGGAGCCGTCGCCTGGCGCGTGAGGGTGCCGTCCATTCCCCTTGGCGGGATCGTCGCCACCGCAGGTGGCCTGGTCATCACCGGCACGACCGATGGCACCCTCCTGACGCTCGATGCGCAGACCGGCACGGAGCTCTTCAGGACGAATGTCGGCGGCGCCATCGGCGGCGGCATCATCACCTACGAGGCCGGCGGCAAGCAATTCATTGCCGTCGCGGCCGGTGACAACAATGGCACCTATCAGACGAAGGGTCAGAACACGATCGTCGTGCTCGGCCTTCCCTGAGCACGACGATCTGCCGCGCCCGTGGTCCCTGAGCGCCCGGACCTCAAACAACGGAGATCATGTCATGTCACACCGCTCCCTTGTCCGCTGCCTCGTCGCCGCCGGATGCAGCGCCGTGGCCGTCCTGTCCGGCGCGCCGCCGGTCCAGGCCCAGGACCCTCAGATCAGTCCTGTCCTTCCCGGCGACATCGGCTCGGGCGCCACGAACGCCACCCTGGCCGAAGCCAGCACGTTCGCCTGGCAGGAATTCATCGCCCTGAACTGGCCGGCCGCGCAGCTGAACGGCACGGTGCAGCGCGGCCAGGCGGACATGGGCGCAAAGTTCGGCCAGGCCGGAGCGACGCCGTTGGTGTGGGAGAGCTACAGGCAGAAGGTGGAAATATTCCCCGGCGCCAACAACGCCATCCCCCCGCACGGCGCCGATAGGCCAGGCACTCCGCAGGACCCCTACAACTATAGCGATCCGCCGCTATACCTCTATTCCGGCGGGACCATCCCCAACGGCGGCGTCGTGGACGCCTGCCCCGGCCAGGACCCCGTGGCTCAGCCCGCCTGGGTCAACCTGGACGAAACCAGCCAGATCGGTTTGGACCAGATGTACGCCGGGATCGTCGATGTCCCTGCGGCGACACAGCCCAACAGCGCCCCGCAACTGATCCGCTTCCTGGCCAAGGCGAACCAGACGGAATACGACTACATCGTCGGAAACAAGCTGTGGTTCACCACCGGCGACGCCTACACGAACCGGATCACGACGTGGCAGGCCGCTCTCGGAAACGGCCAGCCGCCCGATCCCAACTCCGTGATCACGCTGCCCGCCGGCACGGTCGAAGTGAAGGCCGCGTGGCGGCCGCTGGCGAACGGTGAGGATCCCAGCCATTTCCATATGACCACCGTCCGCTACTATGAGCCGGGTTCGAACGGCAATCCCTGCTATCGGCAGGACCAGTGGGCCCTGGCGGGCTTGCACATCATCCAGAAGACGCCGTCGGCACCCTATTTCGTCTTCGCCACCTTCGAGCAGGCGGACAACGTGCTGAACGCCGACGGCGTCGCGACGGAGGACCCCAACGGCAAGGTGGTGATCCCCACCGCCGGGCCCAACACGCCCGCCCTCGTCTATACCGACGACCCGAACACCCCGACCGTGACGACGAATCCCGCCAACACCTTCTGCGACACTCCCGGCAAGCGGCTCTACTATCAGGAGCTGCCGCCCGGCACGCCGCCGGACGGCACGCCGGTCGGCGGCAATATCTGCGTGGATGCCCGCTACGAGGCCATCCCGCCCGTGGTGCAGGCTGCCAATTCCACCTTCCACGGTCTCATTTCGGCTTACAACGCCGAAAACAACCTGAATTCCCCCTGGCTCTATTACAAGCTGGTCAGTGTCCAGGCCGTGCCGCTCAATCTTGCGGACATCAGCACGGATCCCGACAGCACGCGGCAAATCGGCAATTTCTACCAGGCCAACATCGTCGTGGAGACGGATTACACGCTGCAGCAGTTTCTTGGCCGCATCGCCGCCGACCAGGCCCCCACACGCTATCCGTCCCAAGGCACGTCGCAGAATTTCCAGAATGTCCGCGTGGCCGCAGGCAGCCAGTTCACCACGTACCAGATGGGCGGCTGCATGGGCTGTCACGGCAACGCCCAGGTGGGAGGAACGGATTTCAGCTTCATCGTCGGCGGCAACAGCTTCAACACGACGCCCGACACCCCCGAAGCCAACCCTGAGAAGCAGGCGCTGTACCTCTCCCTGTTCGGCAATCCGCTCCCGGCGGACTTCAAGAAATAGGCCGCGGTCCGGGAGCGATTCAGAAAGGGCTGCGATTCCGGTCGCAGCCCTTTCATTGTCGCCCTTCGCCCGGCCGCTCGAGGCTACGGACATCCCGGCGGAGCCGAAGCGCCGCCGGCCTTCGGGCGCCGGGCCGCCGGCCGCGAAACCGGACAGTAGCTGAGAGACCGGCTGTCCCGACCTTGAATCCGTCATGGCGAGCCCCGCAGGGGCGTGGCCATCCGGCGGTGCCGTGCCGGGATCTCCGCCTCGATTGACCGGCTCTCGGCGTCGCTGAGAGGCCGTCTTGAAACTCGCTGCGACGAGTCGGCTGGCGTGGTTCTCGAGAACCGGCGCGCAGCGGACTTTTGGGTCCGTGAGCACCGGAAGCGCAGAGAACCGCGTCAGACGACCGGCGCAGTAGAGTTTCGAGATGGCCTCTGATACACATCGCGGCGACGGTTCCCCTATGGGATCAAAAGGGAACACGGTGGCGCCCCCCAATCAATTGCGAGGGGGGCGGAATCCGTGGCTGCCCCCGCAACTGTCAGCGGATCGCCGAGCGTCCTGGTGGCCTCTCAAGGGCCATGCCACTGCCCGCAACACGGGTGGGAAGGCCGACGCGAAGCCATGATCCGCGAGCCAGGAGACCTGCCGTCGCAGCGCAATCCGTTTCCCGGGCGGGGTGGCCCGGGCAGGAGGTTTTCGTGACGGCATTCCGATCTTTCTCTTCGCATGTCCTGGCCCTGGCCGGGCTTCTCATCCTGTCGCCGGCGGCCCGGGCCGACCCGACGCAGTACCCGCTGACGATCCGCAACTGCGGCGTCGACGTCACCTTCGCCAAGGCGCCGCAACGCGCCGTGGCGATCGGGCAGAGCAGCACCGAGATCCTGCTGTCGCTCGGCCTGGCCGACCGCATCGTCGGCACCGCCGTCTGGTTCGGGCCGGTGCTGCCAGCCTACGAGGCGGCGAACGCCAGGATCCCGCGCTTGGCCGACAACGATCCCAGCTTCGAAGCCGTGGTCGGCAAGGAGCCGAAGCTGGTGACGGCCCAATTCGAATGGCATGTCGGGCCGCAGGGCTCGGTCGGCACCCGCGAGCAGTTCGCCGGCCTCGGCATCCCGACCTACGTCTCGCCGGCCGATTGCGTCGAGAAGGACAATTCCGGCGGCGGCGACGGCGTGCGCAAGCAGCTGTTCAGCATGGACCTCGTCTATCAGGAGATCCGCGACCTGGCCCGGATCTTCGACGTCGCCGACCGCGGCGAGGCTCTGGTCGCCGACCTGCGGCGGCGCGAGGCCGCGGCCATCGCCTCGGTGGCCGGCGCCCGGCTCGACAACGTGCCGATGGTGTTCTGGTTCTCCAGCAAGGAGGTCGCGGGCGAGGCCTTCGTCGCCGGCAAGAACGGCGTGCCGGCCTGGATCCTGCAGCAGCTCGGCGCCCGCAACGTCATCACCACGGAGGAGGAGTGGCCGCTGGTGAGCTGGGAGCGGATCGCCGCCGCCAACCCCGCGATCATCGTGATGGCGGAGATGAGCCGCCGCCGCTACGCCGCCGACGACACTGCGGTGAAGCAGCACTTCCTCGCCACCGACCCGGTGGCCAGCCAGCTCGAGGCGGTCAAGCACAAGCATTTCGTGGTGATGGACGTGCAGGCGATGCAGCCCTCGATCCGCGCCGTCGACGGCATCGAGGCGGTGGCCCGCGGCATCAAGAGCTTCGGTCTCGGGGGGTGAGGCCGCTTTTCGGCGACGGCTGGGGCGTCCGCGTCCTGCTGGCCGTGCTGTCGCTGGCGGCGCTGGTCGCGGCCATCGCCCTGGCCGTGTCGATCGGCGAGATGGCGATCCCCCTGTCCACCACGTTCCAGGCCTTGGGCAACCGGCTGTTCGGCGCCGGCTTCGCGCTCAGCCCGATCCAGGAAGGCGTAGTCTGGGACTACCGGCTCAGCCGCGCTTTGGTCGCCGCCTGCTGCGGCGCCGCGCTGGCCCTGTCCGGCGCGATCCTGCAGGCGCTGCTGCGCAACCCGCTGGCCGAGCCCTATGTCCTCGGCATCTCCGCCGGGGCGTCGACCGGCGCCGTCGCGGTGATGATCGCGGGCTTCGGCGGTGGCGCCATTTCGCTCTCCGGCGGCGCCTTCATCGGCGCCGTCCTGGCCTTCGTCCTGGTGTCGCTGCTGGCGGCCGGGGTCGGCGGCGGCATCGACCGCGTCATCCTGGCCGGCGTCGCCGGGTCGCAGCTGTTCAACGCGCTGACCTCCACCATCGTCACCACCTCGGCCAATGCCGAACAGGCGCGCGGCGTGATGTTCTGGCTGCTCGGCAGCCTCGGCGGGGTGCGCTGGCCGGATGTGCAGGTGGCCGTGCCGGTCGCGGCGATCGGCTTCGTCCTGTGCATCCTGCACGCCCGCGCGCTCGACGCCTTCACCTTCGGGGCGGATGCCGCCGCCTCGCTCGGCATCGCCGTAACGCGGGTGCGGGTGGTGCTGTTCGCGGCCACCGCGGCGATGACGGCGACCATGGTCAGCATCGTCGGGTCGGTCGGCTTCGTCGGCCTCGTCATTCCCCACGCGGCGCGCTTCCTCGTCGGGCCCGGCCATGCAAGGCTGCTGCCGGCCTCGGCGATGATCGGCGCCATCTTCATGGTGCTGGCCGACATCGTCTCGCGCACCATCATCCCGCAGCAGATCCTGCCGATCGGCGTGGTCACCGCCCTGTTCGGCGCGCCGGCCTTCGCCGTCCTGCTGTACCGGGCGAGGCGGGCGGCATGACCATCGCCACGCACGACGTGCGCTGGGCCGCTGGCGGCCGGATGATCGTCGACGGCGTCACGCTGGAGGCGGCGCCCGGCCGGATGCTGGGCCTCTTGGGCCCGAACGGGGCCGGCAAGTCGACCCTGCTGCGCCTGATCTGCCGGCTGCGGCGGGTGGAGAGCGGCGTGATCACCCTGGGCGGGGCCGACATTGCGGGCCTGCCCCGCGCGGCCATCGCCCGCCGCGTCGCCCTGGTCGAGCAGCAGGCCGCGACCGACATGCAGGTGACGGTGCTCGACGTGGTGCGGCTGGGCCGTACCCCGCATCGCGGCCCGCTGTCGCCCTGGACCGATCGCGACGACGCGGCGGTGGAGGACGCGCTGCGCCGGGTCGGGCTGGAGGGCAGGCGCGGTCAGCCCTGGCACACCCTGTCGGGCGGCGAGCGGCAGCGGGTGCAGATCGCCCGCGCTCTGGCCCAGACGCCGTCCGAGCTGCTGCTGGACGAGCCGACCAACCATCTCGACGTGCAGCACCAGCTCGAGATCCTGGCCCTGGTCGGGCGGCTGCCGGCGACCAGCATCGTCGCTTTGCACGACCTCAACTTGGCCGCCATGTTCTGCGACGCCGTGGCGCTGCTGCGCGAGGGGCGTGTGGTCTGCGCCGGCGCGCCGGAGGAGATCCTGACCCAGGCGCGGATCCGGGAGGTGTTCGGCGTCCGCGCCCATGTCGAACGGTCGCCGCATCACGGCCGGCCGCACATCCACTATCTGCCGGGCTGAAAGCGGCTTCAGGCTTGACATCCGGCCCGGAATGGCGTTTTTCACCGCTTCCATTCCTGGGAACGTGGGTCCGGCGCATGAGCCGGCGCCCCGCCTTGCCATTGGCAGGGCCTACCGGGACAACATGAGAGAGGATCGAGCGCGTGAGCAAGCGCCTGAATTCGAAGCACAAGATCGACCGCCGCCTCGGCGTCAACCTCTGGGGCCGTCCGAAGAGCCCGCTGAACAACCGCGATTACCGCCCGGGCCAGCACGGCCAGCGGCGCACGAAGCCGACCGATTACGGCACGCAGCTGATGTCCAAGCAGAAGCTGAAGGGCTACTACGGCAACATCGGCGAGAAGCAGTTCCGCCGCCTGTTCGAAGAGGCCGTGCGCCGCAAGGGCGACACCGGCGAGAACCTGATCGGCCTGCTGGAGCGCCGCCTGGACACCGTCGTGTACCGGATGAAGTTCGTCCCGACCGTGTTCGCCGCCCGCCAGATCGTCAATCACGGCCATGTCCTGGTGAACGGCAAGCGCCTCAACATCGCGTCCTACCAGGTCAAGGACGGCGACGTGATCGAGATCAAGCAGAAGTCGCGTGAGCTGCCGGTGATCCTGGCCGCGATCTCGTCCTCCGAGCGCGACGTGCCGGACTACGTCGAGGTCGACCACGGCACCTTCAAGGGCAAGCTGGTGCGCAGCCCGGCCCTGGCCGACGTGCCGTACCCGGTCCAGATGGAACCGAACCTGGTGGTCGAGTTCTACAGCCGCTGATCTCAGCCGGCTGTCCGACGAGAAGAGAAGGGGCGCCCGCGGGGCGCCCCTTTCGTTTCAGCCGGCCCCGAGGCTGCGGCTGGATTGGACGTCGGCGGCCATCGACTCAACCGGCCACGGTCCGGGCCCGGACCAGCCGGTCGCGGCCGGCGCCGAGGCCGGCCAGGGCCGCGACGACGCCGATCGCCAGCACCAGCAGCCCGGCCGCGGTCCAGCCGCCGGTCCAGTCGTGCAGCAGGCCGATCAGCAGCGGCCCGCCGGAGGCCAGGGTGTAGCCCACGCCCTGCGACATCGAGGACAGATGGGCCGCGACATGGGCGTCCGGCGTGCGCAGCACCACCAGGGTCAGGGCCACGGCGAAGGCGGCGCCCTGGCCGATGCCGAGCAGCAGGATCCAGAGCCAGACCGTGCCCAGCGGCGCGAAGATGCAGCCCAGGAACCCGGCGAGCGAGAACGCCATGCACAGCACCGCGGCCAGCTTTTGGTCGCGGCCGCGGGTCGCCAGCGACGGCGCCACCAGCGCGGCGGCGACCTGCACCATGATCGAGACCGAGACCATGATCCCGGCGGTGACGCCGTCGACGCCGCGGTCGCGCAGGATCGGGGCCAGCCAGCCGAAGACGCTGTAGGCCAGCGAGGATTGCAGCCCCATGAACAGCGTGACCTGCCAGGCCAGCGGGTCGGTCCACAGCCCACGGACGGTGAAGCCGGCATGGGCGGCTGCGCCCTGGCGCGGCGGGATCTGGGTCAGCCAGACCAGCGCGGCGATGATCACCGGGATGGTCCAGAAGGCCAGGGCCGCGGCCCAGGACCCGTCGGCCGCCCGGGCGAGCGGCAGGGTGCTGCCGGCGGCGACCGCGGCGCCGGCGCACAGCGCCATGGTGTAGACCCCGGTCATCAGGGCGGCCTTGTCCGGGAAGTCGCGCTTGACGAGGCCCGGCAGCAGCACGTTGGTGACGCCGATGCCGGCGCCGGCCAGGATGGCGCCCAGCAGCAGGGCAGGGGTCGTGCCCAGGCCGCGCAGCGCGGTGCCGACCGCCAGCACCAGCAGCAGCGCCAGGATCGCGCGCTCGGTGCCCAGCCGCCGGCTGATCCGCGGCGCCAGCACGCCGAACAGGCCGAGGCAGACCACCGGCGCCGTGGTCAGCAGGCTCGCCGTGCCGGCGGAGATGCCGGTGTCGGCGATGATCTCCTTCAGCACCGGACCCAGGCTCGACAGCGCCGGCCGCAGGTTGAGCGCGATCAGGACCAGGCTGACGACCAGCAGCCACCCGGCCTTGAGCGGCGTCGCCGGCGCCGGGACGTCGTCGACCTCGGCATCGATCAGCAGCTCGTCAGCCAGGCCATGGGAGGCAGGGGGCACGGCTCGGTCGTTCCGATCCTGCTCGGCAGTCGACACCACGGGCTTCCTCCTGGCCACGAAACGAGATCCGCCCCGGCGGATCGCGGGGCGGTTGGCCGCCATTCTGGACCGGAGTGGGGCGCCGCCGCCCGTCCCACCTCGTCATGCCTGGGTCCAGGGCTCGGCATGGCCGGAAACCGGCCTCGCGATCGCATCGACGGCAGACAGTTGCCTGTCAATCATCGGACATGGGTCTGTTAGACTGCCGCCAGGGGGTAGCCATGGCGGTTTCGCCGATCGCCGTAAAGCTGATCACGCCGCGGCCGAGCCACATCGTCCGGCGGTCCCGCATCCTTGACGCCATCGACCGGGGGCTGCGGGACGGCTGCTGCTGGGTCGCGGCCCCGGCGGGTTACGGCAAGACCACGGCCGCCGTCGACTATCTGCGCGACCGCCGCGAGCCGCATCTGTGGTACCGCGTCGACGAGGGCGACGACGACATCGCCAACTTCTTCCATTTCCTCGGCCGGACCCTGCCGGCCGGCCGGGCCCGCCGCCTGCCGGTGTTCGGACCGGAATACGCCGAACAGTCCGAGGCCTTCGCCCGCCGCTTCTTCCAGGCCTTCTTTGCCCTGCTGAAGCCCGGCACCGTGCTGGTGCTCGACGATCTGCACCGGGCCGAGACGGCGCGCTTCCGCGGCACGCTCGACATCCTGCTGCAGGAATGCCCGCGCGAGCTGCGCTGCCTGTGCCTGGCCCGCATCCTGCCGCCGGCGGAGCTGGCCGGGCTCCGGCGCCGCGGCGCCATCGCCGTGATCGACCACGCCGACCTCGCCTTCTCGGAGAACGAGGCGCGCGAGCTGGTGACGGCCCATATGCTGCGCGCGGCCTCGGCGATCGATGTCGGGTCGGCCCGGGGCTGGGCGGCCGGGCTGGTGCTGCTGGCGGAGTCCGGCATCGCCGTCGATGCCGGCCCGGCAACGGGGCCGTCCCTCGGCGGCGAAGACGCGATGTTCGACGTGTTGGGGACGCAGCTGTTCGACACCTTGCCGGCGGCCGAGCAGGACATGCTGCTGAAGCTGAACCTGCTGCCGGGGATCACCGCCGAATTGGCGACGGCCATGGTGGGGTCGGATCGGGCCCGCTCGAGCACCGAGCGGCTGCACCGGCGGCAGCTCCTGGTCGCGCGCGGCGAGGCGGCGCAGCCGGTGTTCACCCTGCACGACCTGCTGCGCAGCTTCCTGAGCGACCGCTTCGCCCGGCATTTCGCGCCGGAGGAACAGGTCCGGCTGCGGATCCGGGCCGCGACGATCCTCAGCGAGGCCGGGCGGGGCGACGACGCCATCGATCTCGCGCTGCAGGGCCGGGCCTGGGGGCTGGCAGGCCGGCTGCTGGCCGATCATGCCGAGGCGGTGCTGGCGCAAGGCCGTCGCGCCACCTTCGCCGATTGGTGCGCGCAGCTGCCCGAAGACGCGTTCGACGGCTGGCTGTGCTACTGGGCGGGCGTCGCCGCGATGCCGGACGACAGCGCGGCGGAGACGTGGCTGTCGCGAGCCTGGGCCGCCTTCGAGCATGACGGCGATGCCCGCGGCCGCTGCCTGACCGTGGCCCGCGCCGTCCTGGTCAAGACCGACAGCTGGCGCACGCATCAGGGGCTGGCCGACTGGACCCGGCGCGCCTTCGCGCTCCTGGACGAAGGGCTGCCGGAGCTGCCGGCGGACCAGCATCTCCTGGTCCGGGTCGGGCTGCTGAGCGCCTGCGTCTACGCCGATGACTATCGCCGCGGCATGGAGGCCTCGGGCCGGCTGGCGGAGCAGCTGGCCGCAAGGCTGGCGACGCCCCATGCCGGCGATTCGCCGGCGTCGCGGGTGCATGCCAGCCAGATCCTGATCTCCTATTCCGGCTCGACCGGCAATGCGGCGCTGTTCGAGACGGCCGTCGACTGCGTCGCGGAGGAGCTGCGCGATCCCGGTGTCTCCCCCTGGGTGCTCGGTCTCTGGCTGGTCGATTTCGGTGCGGTCAGAGGGCGCTACTTCTTCCCCTATGCGCGGCGCGGCTTTCCTTATGCCGAGGCGGAGCAGGCGCTGCGCGCCGCCATCGCCATCGGCGAGCGCGAGGCGCTCCGCGGGGTCGAGTTCGGCGCGCTGTATCACCTGCAGCTGCAGATGAAGCTGCGCAACGAGTGGGAGGAGTTCGCCGGGCTGGTCGGCCGCCTGGCGGAGATCGCGGACAGCCGCTTCACCACCCAGGTCGCCGTGGTGGCGGATTGCCAGGCCGCGATGCACACCCGGCAGGGCAATTTCGCCGAGGCGTACCGGGCCTGCGACCGTTTCATGGCCGCGATCGAGGCGGCGAACGAGCCGCCGATCGAGCGCTGGCCGCATTTCATCACCCTGTTCCAGCTGTTGCTGGCGGATCGCAAGCCGACGCAGGCCGCCGCGTTCCTGGAGACGCGCCTGCCCCTGTTCGACGGGGCGGTGCTGCGTCGCACCGAGGCCTGCGTGCGGATCGCCCGGGCCCTGGAGGCGAAATGGGCTGGAAGCGCAGACTATCCCGGCCGGCTCGCGGTGGCGATCGGGACCCTGCGCGAGATCGGCTGGATGGCGGTCCTGGCCAACCTGCCGCTGCTGCTGGCGGAGCTCTGCGCCGACGCGATCGACGACGGCATCGGGACGGAATTCTGCCGCGCGCTGATCGGGCAGCGCCGGCTCTCGCCGCCGCAGCGCCGTCCGGCACGCTGGCCCTGGACGCTCGCGGTGCATGTGCTGGGCGGGTTCCGCCTCGAGCGGGACGGGGTGCCGTTGGACCCGGGGCCGAAGCCGCCGACGCGATCGCTCGACATCCTGCAGGCCCTGGCCTTGGCGCGGGACCATAGCTGCCGCATGGAGGAGCTGCAGGACTGGTTCTGGCCGGATGCCGATGGCGACCGGGCAAAGGCCGCCTGCGAACAGGCGCTGCATCGGCTGCGCCGGCTGCTCGGGCGGTCCGATCTGGTGCTGCAGCGGGAGGGACGGCTGCGCCTGGCGCCGGACAGGGTCTGGGTCGATCTCGATGATTGGGAGGACCGCCTGCGGCAGGGAATGGCGGAGGCCGGGCCGGACTCCGACCGCCTGATCCTCGACGTCCCGGGCCCGGTGCAGTCGCGTGGGGGCGACGCCGGATGGTCGCTGCCCGCCGCCGACCGGCTGCGCGACCGGTTCCTCGACCTGGCGCTGGATCTCGGCCGGCGGCATGAGCAGGGGGGCGACGCCGGCCGCGCCCGGGCCCTGTATCTGCGTGCACTGGACCTCTATCCGGATTCGGCGCGGGTCCATGAGGCGCTGATCCGCGGCCGGCTGGCCCGGGCCGATGCGGCCGGGGCTCTCGACGACTACGAGCGCTATGAGCGGATGCTCCGGGCGACGCCCGGCACGGCCCCGTCCGCCGCGATCCACAGCCTGGTGAAGCTATTGCTGCGGTCCGCCTAGGCGAATCGAGGGGGAACAGAAAAGAATACACTGTGGCTTGAGATCACACACCCTCCGTTCGGCTGATGCCGAATGGAGGGTTTCGGAGCAAGTTTGATGGCTCCTCTTCAGGCTCGGCGATCCGTCTGTGTGCGCCCTTGTCGGTTTCGAGAAGCGTGGCGCTGCGCCGGAGCCGGCCGGAAGATTGTGCGGTTTGAACAGAAGGCATACTGACGATGGCGATCATTCCAGGAACACCCGGCCCCGATTCCCTGACGGGGGGCGTCGATGCCGACACCATCGATGGGCTGGCGGGCAACGATACGCTGCAGGGGCTGGGCGGCAACGACATCCTCCGCGGCGGCACCGGCACGGACTACATGTATGGCGGCATCGGCGATGACCGGATCGAGACCGGGGGCGGTGGCGGCGACTACGGCTATGGCGGCGACGGCAAGGACACCATGGTCGGGTCGGCCGACGCCGAGACCCTGTACGGCGAAGCCGACAACGACACCCTCAGCGGGGCGGCCGGCAACGACTCGCTCTATGGCGGCGCCGGCAACGATAATCTCGGCGGCGGCGAGGGCGACGACTACGTCAGCACCGGCATCGGTGTCGACATCGTCGACGGCGGTACCGGGACCGACACGCTCTATGTCGACCGCAGTTCGGCGACGACGGGCGTCAGCTTCACCCTGAACGGCGCCGCCGGCAGCGACGGCAGCCGCGCGATCAACATGGAGCTGATGACCTATTATGCTGGTTCGGGCAGCGACACCATCACCGGGGCCGGCGGCGCCGACTCGATCTACGGCTATGACGGCACCGACGTCCTGAACGGGGCCGGCGGCACCGACAACCTCAACGGCGGTGCCGGCACCGACACGCTCGGCGGCGGCGACGGCAACGACACTCTCTCCGGGAATGACGGCAACGACACCCTCCGCGGCGGCGCCGGCACGGACTACATGTACGGCGGCATCGGCGATGACCGGATCGAGACCGGCGGGGGTGGCGGCGACTACGGCTATGGCGGCGACGGCGTCGACACGCTGATCGGGTCGGCCGATGCCGAAAGCCTCTACGGCGATGCCGGCAATGACGCGATCTACGGCCAGGCCGGCAACGACACGATCTATGGCGGCGCCGACAACGACACGCTCAGCGGCGGCGAAGGCGACGACTACATCAGCACCGGCGCCGGGGTCGAAACTGTCGATGGCGGTGCCGGCATCGACACGTTGTATGTCGACCGCAGCGCCACCTCTGCCGGTGTCAGCTTCACCCTGAACGGCGCGGCCGGCAGCGACGGCAGCCGGGCGACCAGCATGGAGCTGATGACCTACTATGGCGGGTCGGGCAACGACACCGTCACCGGGGCCGGCGGCATCGACTCGATCTATGGCGGCGGCGGCACCGACGTCCTGAACGGGGTGGCGGGGAACGACAACCTCAATGGCGGGGCCGGCACCGACACGCTCGGCGGCGGCGACGGCAATGACACCCTCTCGGGAAATGACGGCAACGACATCCTCCGCGGCGGCGCCGGCACGGACTACATGTACGGCCAGGCCGATGACGACCGGATCGAGACCGGCGGGGGCGGCGGCGACTACGGCTATGGCGGCGACGGCGCCGACACCCTGATCGGGTCGGCTGACGCCGAATCCCTCTATGGCGATGCCGGCAATGACGCGATCTACGGCCAGGCCGGCAACGACACGATCTACGGCGGCGCCGACAACGACACGCTCAGCGGCGGCGAAGGCGACGACTACATCAGCACCGGCGCCGGGGTCGAAACTGTCGATGGCGGTGCCGGCACCGACACGCTGTATGTCGACCGCAGCGGCACCGGCACCGGGGTCAGCTTCACCCTGAACGGCGCGGCTGGCAGCGACGGCAGCCGGGCGACCAGCATGGAGCTGATGACCTACTATGGCGGGTCGGGCAACGACACCGTCACCGGGGCCGGCGGCATCGACTCGATCTATGGCGGCGGCGGCACCGACGTCCTGA